>CAIPLJ010000072.1 GCA_903865885.1 uncultured Actinomycetes bacterium
AACTGGAGGTTGCGTTGAAGGAATTCGCGTTGCAGAACCAGTCCATGCTGGACGATTTGGCCATGCTTTAACTTTCGCAAATATCGCAGAGATCTCTTCTTTATTGAGAGTCTCTTTCTCGAGTAGCTCCAGAACCATTTCATCAAGAATGCTGCGATTGGCTTCGAGAATGTCATACGCCTCTTGATGCGCATTTTCAATCAGCTTACGGATTTCTGAATCCACGGTTGCTGCAACGTTTTCAGAGTAATCCCGCTGGTGACCATAATCGCGACCCATAAATGGTTCAGATGCATCGGTTCCGAGTTTGATCGCACCAATTGCTTCAGTCATTCCATATTGAGTAACCATGGCACGTGCAAGGGATGTTGCCTTCTCGATGTCATTTGATGCACCCGTAGATGGATCGTGGAAGATGAGTTCTTCAGCCGCACGACCGCCGAGTGAATAGGCCAATTGATCAAGGAGCTGATTACGCGTTGTTGAATACTTATCTTCATCAGGTAAGACCATTGTGTAACCAAGTGCGCGTCCGCGCGGCATGATCGTGATCTTGTGGACAGGATCAGTATGAGGAAGAGCGTATGCAACCAGTGCATGCCCAGCTTCATGATAGGCAGTAACGCGACGTTCTTCTTCAGACATAAGTCGAGATTTACGTTGTGGTCCAGCCATAACGCGATCGATTGCTTCATCAATCTGCGTATTGGTAATGCTCTTCTGGCCTTCGCGAGCAGTTAAGAGAGCTGCTTCATTGAGTACATTGGCGAGGTCTGCACCCGTAAATCCTGGTGTGCGACGTGCATAGGCAACGAGTTCGACATCCTTTGAAATTGGCTTGCCCTTTGCATGCACTTTAAGAATATCTTCGCGCCCTTTGAGATCAGGACGTTCTACTGGAATCTGACGATCAAAACGACCAGGGCGAAGAAGTGCAGGATCTAAGACATCCGGACGGTTAGTTGCTGCAATTAAAATAACTTGTCCATTTGCTTCAAAGCCATCCATCTCAACGAGAAGTTGGTTAAGAGTCTGTTCACGTTCATCGTGTCCGCCGCCCATACCTGCACCACGTTGGCGACCCACAGCATCGATTTCATCTACGAAGACAATTGCCGGTGCATTTGCCTTTGCTTGCGCAAAGAGATCGCGAACACGCGCAGCGCCAACGCCGACAAACATTTCAACAAAGTCAGAACCTGAAATTGAATAGAAAGGAACTTTTGCCTCCCCCGCAACTGCGCGAGCAAGAAGTGTCTTACCGGTTCCTGGAGGACCGTAGAGCAGAACACCCTTCGGAATCTTCGCACCTAGTACTGCGTACTTCGCCGGATCTGCAAGGAAATCTTTTATCTCCTCTAATTCTGCGATCGCTTCATCGGCACCTGCAACATCGTCAAAAGTATTTTGTGGAACTTCGTTGTCTTGCAACTTGGCACGAGATTTTCCAAATGAGAAGACTCGATTTCCGCCTTGCGCTTGTCCCATCATCAAAAAGAATAAGAATCCAATAATTAGAATTGGTCCAAATGTGAAGAAGAGCGAAGTTAAGAAGGATTGCGTAGGAACATCGACATTCCAACCCTTAGTAGGTGGGTTTGCAGTAAGTGCATCAACCAGAGTTGGCTCTTGTCGAGCGACATAAGATGCTTCAACTTTGCTCGCACCCTTAATTGTGTTTCCTGCTGAGAGAATTAATTGAATCTTCTGTGACTTATCGATGATCACTGCAGATTCAACTTGTGCCTTAGAAATAGCATCAACAACTTGTGAAGTCTCGACCTGGGTATAACGACCAGAAGCGCTGGTGATTTGGCCGAAGATAGTGACAGCAAAGATTGCAAGGATAATCCAGAAAAGTGGACCTCTAAAAATCTTCTGAGAGCGGGTAAGCGGCGCTTTCTTTGCGCCATCTTTTGCTGCAGGCTTTGCCGACTTCTTAAACATCTTCAAATCTAACTTCTTCTTATTTTGATTGTTGCTCGGTGGTTGGGAAGTCATATTTATCCTTATGAATACATGTGCTTAGCAAGCACACCAATAAATGAGAGGTTGCGATACTTCTCGTCAAAATCGAGACCATATCCGACGACAAACTCCTTGGGGATATCGAAGCCGACGTACTTCACATCAACATCAACTTTTGCCGCCTCTGGCTTGCGAAGGATTGCAAGGATTTCAACTGATGCTGCGCCGCGAGATAAGAGATTTGATTTCAGCCATGACAGGGTCAAACCTGAATCAACAATGTCTTCAACGATAAGCACATGACGGCCAGTAATATCGCGATCGAGATCTTTAAGAATGCGGACTACGCCACTTGATTTAGTTCCGGAACCGTATGATGAAACAGCCATCCAATCCATCTCGATATGAGTTTGCATCGCACGAGTGAGATCGGCCATCGCCATAATTGCGCCCTTAAGCACACCAACGAGTAGAACCTTCTTATCTTTGTAATCTGCATCAACGCGTGCTGCAAGTTCTGCAATCTTTGCTGCAAGTTGCTCTTCAGTTGCGATAACGCTTTCAACATCGGTTCCGACTGCTGCTAAATCCACGTGGTCTGCTCCTCGGTAATTAAGGCTGGGCTAAGAGCGAAAGTCTGCCCGAAATTCGTTCAACCTTCACACCACCCGGAAGGCTCAGAGCCCCTTGGCCGTGCCAATGAGTGATGAGCGCCTCAACTGCTGCCACGTGATCCCAGGTAATTGAGCCTGAAGGCGCTCCAGCGGCATAGAGAGCTGTTCGGATGATGCGGGTACGGATTGCTCGGGATAGCTCCCCCAAACTCTCACAATCAAGGTCGGTGAGGTCTAGGTGTGAGATTGCAGCATCAGCAATTGAATCAAGAGCATCGGCATCATCACGCAAGAGTGATGCACTTCGGGATAAAGCTGCAGAAATTCCTGGACCAATCTTCTCTTCCATTAATGGAAGGACTTCATTGCGAACACGGACTCGAGAGAAATCTGAATTCATATTATGCGGATCGTTCCAGAATTCAATTGCGATCTCCTCGCATGCTAAAACTGTTTGTGCGCGAGTAATGCCAAGTAGTGGTCGCACGTATAAACCATTTTCACTCGCCATTCCAGAAAGTGAACGAGTGCCTGAACCTCGAGCCAGACCAAGTAAGACTGTCTCTGCTTGGTCATCGCGAGTGTGGCCCAAGAAGATTTTCCTTGCATTCTCTTTTACAGCGCACTCACGAAGCGCTTGATAGCGCGCATCACGAGCACCAGCTTCGATGCCGGACTTGGTATCGACAATAACTTTTTCAATAATAACTTTTAGATAGCCCATATCTTCTAACTGTTGTTGAACTTTTTCTGCCTGTACTGCTGAGATCTCTTGAAGTTGATGATCAATAGTTACTGCAACTGCTGTGATAGCGAGTGGCCCAGATTCTTTAAGAATTGCATAAGCAAGAGCCAATGAATCTGCTCCGCCAGAAACTGCGACAAGTACAACATCGCCCGCTTCGCATTGCTGGAGAAATGGTTTCACAGCGTTGCGGATAGCAACGGTGGCATCGGTCATAGGTGAAGGTTAGACCCGACCACCAAATGGCATAAGGCCCTTAACGCTATAAATGCTGGAGTAAATAAGGCCGACCTTCGTGGAATTGGCCTCCCACATCATTCCACCGCCTGCATAAATGGTGATGTGATGAATAGTTGAGATTGTTCCCTTATAGGAATAGAAAAGTAAATCGCCTGGCTGCAGCTCAGTCAGCGCGACATGTTTTGTATACCCTGCATATAAAGCTGCATTGAGGCGATCCCAATTTGGCCAATCAAGTCCAGCTGCTTTATATGCAGCATAGACAAGGCCTGAACAGTCGAATGAGTTTGGACCTTGTGCGCCCCAGACATACGGCTTACGTGCCTGCACTTGTTTCTTTGCAAATGCAACTGCAATTGCACGCTGTGCCTCTGTTGTGCGAATTGTTGAGCGGCCCTTAAATCCGATATCTGGCCAGACCTTCGCCTGATTAATAACAGTTGTTGCAATAGTTGCTTGGCTCTCTTCAAGAAGCGCCAATTGGCGTTGCTGCTCGAGTGTCACACGCACATTGCGAGCGGAAGCAAGTTCTTGCATCAATTTATTCTGAACTGCTTGAAGTTTATCTACTTCCTTCTTCTGAAGCGCTTGTGCATCATCGGCAACTTTCTTTGCAGCCGCTACCTTTGCAGTTGCAGTGACTTGTATAGCTTTTGCATCGTCAGCTTTTTGCTTTGCAGCTTTTGCAATAATCTCAGCAGCTTTATAACGCTCTAGCGCTGTTGTATTGCGGGCCCCTAAAGTATTTAGCGTTGAAAGTTGATCTACGAGTTCCTGTGGGCCATTTGCACTGAGCAATGGTTGGATATCGCTCATATTTCCACCAAGTATGTATGCGTTCGCAGCTAACTTTCCGATTATGCGGTGTGCTTCTTGTACAGCTGCGGCAGTTTCGGCTGCGTGTTTTGCTGCCGCTGCTGCTTGTGAAGTTGCAATTGCTAACTCTTGCTGCGCTTTAACATAGAGGGCACGTGCAGCATTTGATTTAGCTGTAAGTTGTTTAAGAGTCATATTCGCTGCAGCAAGTTTCTTCGCTGCAGCATCGGCCGCTGCTTTCTTTACTGCTTCAGCCTGTTTCGCCGCTTCAATTTCAGCGAGAGTTGGCTTCGGTTTTGCAATTGCAGGCGAGGTCGAAAAAGTCAGGCCAGCAATAATTGCAAGGCTCAGTAATCTCTTTCTACGCTGCATTGCTTAAGAATAATTGAGCGACTCTGTCAAAGCGTTGCTATCTGGCAAGTGTCGCTAGTTACTCACATCTCGTCGAGTGAAGAGCACAGCAGCGATTATTGCTCCAACTAATACATAGAGACTTCCCAAAGTAAGCGCATGAGAATATGAAACATCTGGGCTGCCGCCTTGAGCAATTGTTGTGAGTTGGTTGCCAGGCATCCACTTAAGGAAAGTTGGTTTCACGGCCCCCAAAAGATTTTCAATAATCAAAATCCAAAGAACACCTATGGAGATTGCTGAAATGGGAGATCTGAGGAAGAGCCCCAAAATCATTCCCATGATTCCAAAGTAAATAACAGAGATAGTTACATTTAGTAGCGTCTGTCCGATTGCGTGATAGCCCGCTGATGTAAACCAAAGGTCTGTTGTAACTTTGGCGCGATCAGATAAGTAATATGAGAGTGAGATGCTGACTGCGGCAGCAATTGCCACCAAGATGAGCGCAAATAACTTCATAGCAATTAGCTTGCCAAGCAAGATTCGGATACGACCAGGCTGTCTTACGAGAAGATTGCGGAAAGTGCCGTATGTATATTCCTGAGCAGTTTGAGCGGCAAAGACGCAGAGCGCGATGATTCCGAGTAACCCACCGACAGATGCAAATCCATAGACAGAACCACTTGCAAGATTTAACACTTCACGGCTGACCTGACGTCCACGATCTGAATTTCCTCGGTGGGAATCAATCATCAGATAAAGGAAGGTTGTTGTGAGTCCAGTGAAGAAGAGTGATGCACCAATCGTTCCGAAGAAGAGGGTTGGGCGACGAAGTTTGCGCCATTCGGCGAAGATGACGCGAATCATTTGCGATCTCCAGTCATTTCAAAGAAGGTTTCTTCAAGGTTAGGTAGCTGTGGTGCCAATTGGGTAAGAACTATTCCAGCATCAAATGCTTGGCGATTAAGAGTGCCTGCCCATTCGGCAGGGCCTTCAATATGCGCAACACCCGAACGAATCGTCGCTTGATGTCCATCGCTGTGTGCAATGTCAATAATTTTTTGAAGATCTGATTCTTTCTCAGTCTTCACTAAAATAACGGGTTGTTGTTCAAGAAGAAGATCATTCATTGTTCCTGCAAAAACGACCTCGCCCTTTCGCAACATCACAATGTATTCGCTTATAAGTTCGAGTTCGGATAGCAGATGTGAAGAAACAAATACTGTAGTTCCCTGACTTGCCAAGCGCTTAAGTAAATCTCGAACTTCTTGGATACCTTCAGGATCTAAACCATTTGTGGGTTCATCGAGAATCAATATCTTTGGGTTGGGCAGAAGCGCCGCAGCAATTCCTAGGCGCTGCTTCATTCCAAGTGAATAGGTTTTGTACTTTGATCCACCGCGACCTTCGAGGCCGACTTCATTAATTAATTGACCAACTCTTTCAATTGGGAAACCACCAAGAGTTGCTAAGACTTTGAGATTTTCTTCTCCAGATAGCGCTGGGTAAAAAGCTGGTCCTTCGATCATTGCGCCAACCTGTGAAAGATATTTATCTGGATGCTTTATAGATTCGCCAAGAATCTCTGCAGTTCCTCCGGTTGGTGAAATCAGACCCAGAAGCATTCGAATTGTTGTTGTCTTGCCTGCACCGTTGGGGCCGACAAAGCCGCAAATCGTGCCGAGTGGAACTTCGAAATTTGCGTGTGAAACAGCAAATCCAGAGTCATATTTCTTACTGAGGTCGCGTACTGAGATAGCCATTGTGGTCATATGTGCAATATAGCGGGTAAACCTTAAGATATGTCTGTGAGTAAAGAGGTATGGGGTTATCACGAACACCCACAACGTCGTGAGCCAAACTGGGAGGTTAATTCTCAGACAGCGGCTGTGCGAGAAGGGTTAGCGCGCTCTGGTTTCGGTGAAACTTCTGAAGCTCTCTATCTCAATAGCGGTTTTACCTATGCAGATTCTCAGGAAGCCGTTGATTCTTTTACCGATGAGACAGATCACTTTCTCTATAGCCGTTTCCATAATCCCACCGTTGCCATGTTTGAGAAGCGATTGGCTGCAATTGAAGGTGCCGACCATTGCGTAGCAACCGGGTCAGGAATGGCTGCGATGTTTGCATCCCTAGCCTGTCTCGTTGAAACCGGTGATCACATCGTTGCATCTGCCTCAATGTTTAGCTCTTGTCACGTTGTCATTACTGAAATTCTTCCGAAATGGGGAGTGACGTACGAACTCGTTAAAGCAAACGATAAGGCTGGATGGGAGAAAGCACTCTCAAAGGCAACAAAAGCAGTATTTATAGAGACTCCCAGTAACCCTCTTTTAGAGATTGTAGATATTCGCTTTGTTAGCGATCTTGCTCATAAGGTTGGAGCAACAGTTATCGTCGATAACGTGATGGCATCTCCGGTATTGCAGAAGCCACTAGCGCTAGGTGCAGATGTTGTTATGTACTCTGCGACAAAACATATTGATGGACAGGGCCGCGTTCTTGCCGGAGCTCTTCTTGGTTCATTTGAATACATATATGAAAAATTGATTCCTTTTACTCGCCATACAGGACCATCACTCAGCGCATTTAATGCTTGGGTACTTGTGAAGTCACTGGAAACCATGGAGCTTCGAGTTACGCGTATGGTTGATAACGCCCAACAGATTGCAGAGTTTCTTGAAACTCGAAAAGAGATTAAGAGTGTTCGCTATCCCGGCCTTAAATCCCACCCTGATCGCGAAGTGATTAAGAAGCAGATGACAGGTGGCGGCACCACAATCGGCATCGAATTTGCCGGTACACAGAAAGATGCCTTCGTCTTTATGGATGCTTTGTGCGTCATTGATATCTCCAACAACTTAGGCGATAGCAAATCACTCATCACGCACCCAGCATCAACCACGCATCGCCGTCTAGCACCTGAAGTTCAAGCTGAGATGGGAATTACCCCTTCAGTCTTACGTCTATCAGTTGGCCTCGAGCATGTTGATGACCTATTAAAAGATATAACTCAAGCGCTCACTAACTGAGCAACAACAAGCAAGACGGAAAATAAACTCAAATAAGTAATTGACCAGTGGAATATTCCTGCAGCAATTTTATTGTAGTTATCTGAGTTCTCTTTAAGTGCAAAGAGTTGGAATGTAAATATTGCTCCGAGAAATACTGTTGCGCACAATACCCATACAGGCAAATGAGCCAATTGAATCATTGCAGCGGATGAGACAACCATGGCAATGGTGTGAAACCACATCTGGCTAATGACAACGCCTTGTGTAGAAACAGATGGAAGCATAGGAATTCCTGCTGCTGAGTAATCATCCTTATATTTAATTGCGAGCGCCCAGAAGTGCGGCGGAGTCCAGAAGAAGATCACCATAAAGAATGCAACCGGAACCCAAGTGAGATCTCCAGTGACAGCAGCCCAACCAATAAGTACAGGCATACATCCAGCAGCTCCACCCCAAACTATGTTCTGCGCAGTATTGGGTTTAAGAATAATTGTGTAGATAACAACATAATAAAAGATTGCGAGTGCCGTGAGAAGTGTTGCAAGAGTGGTTGTAAAGATCTGAAAGATTGTTAACGAGAGCACCGCAAGAAGTGTTGCAAATATTGTTGCTTGCACTTTTGTTACCGTGCCGACAACAAGTGGCCGCTTTGATGTGCGAGCCATCAATGCATCTGTCTCTGCTTCAATCACCATATTAAATGCATTCGATGAGCCAGCTGCGAGAGTTCCGCCTATCAGAGTTGCTGCGACCAGAGAGAATGAAGGCAGGCCCTTCTGAGCTAAAACCATTGCCGGAAGGGTTGTGATGATGAGAAGCTCAACTACGCGCAATTTCATGAGGTCTACATAGGCGCGAAGGAGTGACACACGCTTAGGGTACTCATAATTAACAGTCCACAATGGGTTTTTTCTCAGTTCTCTCTAAGAATGCAGGCCTATCTTTCAACTAACGAAAGGGGCCCACAATGACACCGAAGAAGCCCGAATGGTTTGAAATGACAGAAGGTCAAGATGCATCTTCTGGGATTCGTAAAGTTAATAAGAAATTACCTTTCGTTGCACTTCTCGCGGCAGGTGCAATCATTGCTGCTGGCTCAATCTTTGCCAGTACACACAATGAACCATCAGCGGTAGCTGATACCCCTACAGCAACTCAATCTGCTGCGGCTAGCCAACCAAATAATTCACAATCTGCTCCAGCAACAGTTGCAACGAGCAAGAGCTCTAGCGGGCTAAAGTCATTACCAGCTCCAACTGTTTCCACAGTTCCACAACGAGGTGAAGGAGAAGGTCGAGATCATCGCGAAGGTGGAGATGGTCGCGAAGGTGAACACCACGACGACTAGTTCGTGGAAACGTCTGTAATTGCTAATTGGTCCTGGGGCTGTTCAATAATTCCAGGAAATATTGGATAGGCAATCTTTCCAAGCAAGCGATCTACTGTGTCTCGTGCTCGATTCTCTGCTCTGCTCGTTTTACTTAATCTATCGGCAAGAATTACAAATGCATACTCACGATCGCCGCTTTCAACATACCCTGCAAGATTTGCAGTTCCATTTAAGGTTCCCGTCTTAGCTTTGATAAGTCCAATTGCCTGAGGTGCTGTCGATAGAAATCTGTTCTTTAAAGTTCCAGTAACTCCTCCGATGGGCAAGCCTCCGATAAGCGGTGCGAATTTGGAATTTTCGCGAATTTTCAGAAGTAAGGTTCCTACCTGCTTAGCTGTTATTCGATTCTCTTTAGATAACCCACTGGCATCTTGAGTTACCAGATTTCTAGTCTCGATTCCAAAACTATTGAGAACCTCGTTAAAAGTTTGAGAGACTCCTGCATCATCAAGTGAGTGTCCCGCAGCAAGAGATGCCAGGCGCGCAATTCGTTCAGCTAAAAGGTTATCGCTCCAGGTCAATGTAAATGCCAGGATCTCTTGTAGTTCAGGTGAATCAGAGGTCAAAATCTGGTCTGACGATAAATCCACAGCATCCTGAGAACTGACATGTTTAAAAATTGCATGAACCCCATGTTTGAGAAAGAAGACATTCATATTTGCAATATCTTGCGAATACAAGTTTGAGTAATAAATCGTAGAGTTTCGGATAGAACCGGAATTCGCTCTCTTCAGTGCGCTTAAAGAGTTGTATTCAATCCGAGGTATCGATGTGCGCTTCATCTTCTTTGCCTGAACATCACTCAGACTCATCCAAGGGTCGAGCGAACCTTGGATGACTAAACTTTTATCTTTAACACCAACCCAAGCCGAAGTAGTAAATCGATGCGTTGGTTCAAGGTAGGAATATGCGGCTGTGGCACTGAGTAGCTTGAGAACTGATGCAGGTTTACGTGGTGAGTTCGAATTACGCTCGAAGACTACTTCGCCCGTTTTTTCATCAATCACAATCACAGAAGGGTCAGCTAAAAATTTGCTGGTGACGATGCGATCAAATATTGATGCTACAGAATTAGGATCCAGAGCCGATGCTTGTTGAATAAAGAAATTGGGGGTGGCAAAAATCAGGCATGCCAATACAACCAACTTCTTCATTAGATTCTTACTTCCAGGCTGATGCAATAACTACATTGAGCAGAGTCAGGCCAAGCATGGTTGCCCATACCGAGTTCTTCAATACTGGCTTTTTCACATTGGTATAACCCAGAGCAAGAATTACGAGAATTACTAATCCTTTTACACCAAATTTTGTATGGTTGAGGACTTCATTGGGATGAACCTTTGTAAAAAGACCAACCATTACTCCCCCTGCAATCAAGGCGGTGAGCGTTGCGTGGACGACTCCTGGGTTGAGCTTCTTCTCACTCTTCTTTATCTGTGAGAGCAGCATTCCTAAAATCGCGACAACACAGAGAATATGTATTCCAAATATTGAGTAGTAAAAGGCTTTCATGGGTCTCCTTGGTAAATACGTTGAGTTAAGTTTAGAGTGCATCTATGGAAATCAATACACCTGCAGTCATTGGACCGGGTGAGTTTTTCCCAGTTGTCGGAGTCGGCCCTCATGACAAACCATGGCCTACTGGACCTCAATTTGACCCAGAGCTCCTTGAAAATGGAGATCGACGAAATGTCTTGGATCATTACCGATATTGGACAGTCGAAGCGATTGTCGCTGATTTAGATAGCAAACGACATAAA
>CAIPLJ010000073.1 GCA_903865885.1 uncultured Actinomycetes bacterium
CCAATTCGCTATGTCGCGAATATGTCAGATATCGAATCAATTTCACTAGGTGGCGCAGGTTCATCTGGCGTTGGTAGTGGGGGAATGGTTACTAAAGTTGAAGCTGCACGTATTGCTACGAGTGCCGGTATTCCAATGCTTTTGACATCACTTCAGGAATCAGGTCATGCACTAGCTGGCGAAGATCTTGGAACTTTCTTTGAAGCACATCACACAAAGGCAAACTCACGTCTGCTCTGGCTTGCACATGCTTCAACGCCGCAAGGACGTTTGATACTCGATGATGGCGCAGTTACTGCAATTCTCGAGCGCGGGGTTTCACTTCTTCCTGCAGGTGTTACAGCAGTGGAAGGTGACTTCATCTCAGGAGACACCGTCGAGCTTGCATCAAAAACCGGCAAAGTAATTGCACGTGGCCTCGTTGCATTTGATTCAGAGGAAATTCCTCAGATGCTCGGTCGTTCTACAAAAGAATTAGCTGCATCCCTCGGCGCAGAATACGAGCGCGAGCTCGTGCACCGCGATGACTTAGTGCTTCTCTGATACTTGCTTTAAGACAGCTGCCACAAGTGGCGTTCTATTATCTGTATTAGTTGGTTCATCACTGAGTTTTACAATCAGCGTCTTATGGGGAATATCTATGTAGATGAATTGACCATGAAGTCCGCTCATCAAACTGACACCTGGGTATGGATGCCAGGTGTATGCACCGTATCCCCAACCGTAATCGAGTCGAGTAACTGGCGTTGTAAGCCGTTGCATCCATGAGGAGCTGATAACTTGCTGCTTCGTCTCAGGAACAATTCCATTGTTAAGAATGAGCTGTCCCACGCGTGCATAATCGCGAGCATAGGCATTGAAGCAACAGAAAGTCTTTTCGATACCTCCGACATGATCAACGTTCCACGTTGCATCATTTTCAGCCCCGATTTTCTGCCAAATATGTGTACTGAAGTAGTCTGAGACAGATTGCCCCGTGACTTTCTTTATGATCATTCCAATCAACTCTGGGTCAACGCTTCGATAGATTGATTGCGTTCCTGGATCAAAGCTCATCTTGCGATTGTGCATCAGAAACCATGGAATATCGGTGCTTGCATACATCTGTGCGATTGCGACGCCCCACCCTGATGGCCCAGTTGGATAGTTATCAGATACACCAATACCTGATTGCATATCCAGAAGTTCTTGGATGGTGATCTTGTCGAAGCTTCCACCAGTCTTATATTCGGGGAAGTACTTAATAAAGGTATCGGATTCACTAATCTTTCCTTGATCAATCAGCTGTCCGACAACGAGCGATGTCATAGTTTTAGCGACAGAGTAAGAGGGAAGGCGTATATTTGCGAACTTCTGATCTTTGTAATACTCGTAGGTGATTTTTCCGTTACGAATGACTAAAAGCGCATTGGTATGTGTTGTATCTAGGAATTGTTGAAATGAAATCGTTTTGCCCATGTAGACAACATCTCCCGGATTCTCAGTTTTGCCCAGCTGCCAATCCGAGACCTTCGTGCCGGATTTGATGACGTGGCTCGGCATGAGATCGGGAGTTTTTGAGGCAGGTGCGAGCCCAAGTTTGATTGCTGCAGTTGGCTCCGGATAACGGATTACTTTGGTCAATCCAAAGAGAGCTAGGTAGATAACGAGTAGGACTACGACGGTTCTGCGAATTAATTTCAGCACAGCGAAATCGTAACTCCCGCTAGGCTTATTCCATGGATGCAGTCACAGTTGTCGGCGATCTGGCGCTCACAGCGCGCAAGGGTGCCCGCACACTTTCGACTGCAACAGGGGCAGAACGTAAAGCTGCACTAGAAGCAATTGCACAAGCGATTGAATCTCGAAGCGAAGAAATACTTGCCGCCAATGAGAAGGATATGGCAAGGGCTCGCACAGAAGGAATGCATCC
>CAIPLJ010000074.1 GCA_903865885.1 uncultured Actinomycetes bacterium
ATCCACCGCCAATGAGAAGTGCATTGATTGGTTCAGTAGGAATTCCAAATGCGGTTCCGAGCGGTGCAACGATATCGAGTTCGGTACCTTCGATCTGCGCACATAACCATTTACTTCCAGAACCGTGAGGTGCGACGATGAGTTCCATCGTGCCACCGTATTGCGAATTATCAGAGACACGTGAGATCGCAAATGCACGACGCAGAACCATTCGGGAGGAGTCTCCCCCAACTGCAATAGCGATGAAGTTTCCGGGTTTACAACTCTTTACTAAGTCACCTACATTGAGAAGAATTTGGTGATACGCACCAACTCGCTTATTGCCAACAATCGTGGCCTGTTGCTGCACAGCGCTGCGATTGATAGATGACATTAACGAGAGAGCCAATCTTGGATAGGGGCAACAGATAGGTCACCCGATTGGAGCGACTTTATACCTTGAACAGCGGCGCTGAAGCCTGCTGTCGTCGTAATAATCGGAATGGATCGTTGTACAGCTGCTGTGCGAATCGCCCAACCATCGGCGCGGGTTCCCCTGCCGACTGGCGTATTGATAACGAGATCGATATCGCCATTATTGAGCATCTCAACGATTGTCTTCTCTCCCATGGGACCAGTTCCTTGCGAGTTCTTGCGCACCGTCACAGAGGTAACTCCATGTTCAGATAAGAATGAGGCGGTTCCTTCAGTAGCTAAGAGTCTGAAACCGAGCGCAGTTAAATCCTGTGCAGGTTTTACGCCAGAGTTCTTATCTTTATCGGCGAGTGAGATAAATACAGTTCCGGTCTTTGGAAGCGGACCGAAAGAACTAATCTGAGACTTTGCATATGACTCACCGAATGTGGCCGCTATTCCCATCACCTCACCTGTCGAGCGCATCTCAGGTCCCAACACTGCATCGACGCCCCGACCATCGGCTCTGCGGAAGCGATTCCAAGGAAGTACCGCTTCCTTCACGCTAATACCTTTGGCAATCGCATCCCCTGTTGCAGGCAATAGTCCTTCGCTTCGAAGCTGCGCGATGGTGGTACCAAGTGAAATTCTTGCCGCTGCCTTTGCAAGCGGAACACCGGTTGCCTTGCTGACAAATGGAACTGTGCGCGATGCGCGAGGATTGGCCTCAAGTACATAGAGAATGTTTTCTGCCATCGCGAATTGGATATTGATTAACCCTAAAACACCAACACCTTGCGCGATTTTGAGCGTTGCACCCTTTATATCTTGGCGCTGTTGATCAGAAATTGTCATAGCTGGGAGAACACATGCGCTATCACCAGAATGGATTCCCGCTTCTTCGATATGTTCCATAATTCCACCGAGGAATAACTCTGTGCCATCGAAGAGCGCGTCAACATCTAACTCGATAGCAGAATCAAGGAAGCGGTCGACTAGAACTGGCCGATCTGGCGTGATATCAGTAGCTCGTGAGATAAATCCGCTCAGAGATTCATCGTCATACACGATCTCCATCCCACGACCACCCAGTACAAAACTTGGTCGCACCAAGACGGGATAACCAATGCGATGGGCAATTTCGATTGCCTCCATTTGTGATGCAGCCATGCCAAATTCTGGAGCTGTGAGTCCCTGCTCTTTTAATACTTGACCAAATGCTCCGCGTTCTTCAGCGAGGTTGATTGCATCCGGGCTTGTTCCAAGAATGGTGACACCAGCGGCTTTGAGTCCTGCAGCTAATCCAAGTGGAGTCTGTCCTCCGAGTTGAGTGATGACACCTAACACAGGACCAGCCAGAGTTTCCGCGTGAATGACTTCTAGTACATCTTCTAAAGTGAGCGGTTCGAAATAGAGTCTGTCGCTTGTGTCGTAATCAGTTGACACTGTTTCAGGATTGCAATTGATCATGATGGTTTCATAACCCGCCTCTCGCAACGTAAACGAGGCGTGTACACAGGAATAATCGAACTCAATTCCTTGACCGATACGGTTGGGACCACTTCCCAAAATAATGACAGCGGGTTTTGTGCGAGGACGCACTTCCGTCTCTTCTTCATAACTTGAATAGTGATATGGGGTAAAGGCTTCAAACTCTGCAGCACATGTGTCGACTGTCTTATAGACAGGTCTGATATTGAGGTGATGACGCTCATTGCGCACATCGGCCTCTGTGATTCCACGAAGTGATGCAATCTGCGAGTCCGAGAAACCGTGGCTCTTTGCATGTCGCAATCTCGCGCTATCGAGCTCGCCGGGAAGAGCAATATCTCGGGCAACCTGGTTGATAATTTCCAGTTGTCGTAAGTACCAGCGATCTATCTTGGTCGCTGCATACACTTGCTCCATCGTGGCACCTGCCCACAACGCCTTCTGCAC
>CAIPLJ010000075.1 GCA_903865885.1 uncultured Actinomycetes bacterium
CGATTGCAGTCATATTTGCCACAACTAGTGGGATTGTCGTTCCGCTGCCATCGTTAGATGTTAAATCGACCTCCATACGACTTGTGAGTTCCGAATTGCTAGGAACCATAAAGACATCGTCATAGGTGAGGTCGTAAAGGGGCTCGTTGATAAATCGCACGTACTGAAGCCTACCGCCGATTTGGAAGGCACGACATAATCGTCCCATGATGCGTTGGCGCGGGGCGATGCTCGATATATCTCGCCATTACTTTGACGCCGCCTTTATCAAGAAGACCTTGAGCTCTCTCGCCATATTCGATTACAACACCCTTCATCTGCACCTGACCGATGATCAGGGATGGCGCCTTGAAAGCAAAGTTTTTCCATTGCTCCACGAAGTTGGTTCCATACGCAAGCAGAGTCAAAATAACCATGGACTTCTTGAACCGACTTACGATGGCAAGGAACACTCTGGCTATCTCACCCAGGATGATGTGCGGGAAATAGTTAGCCATGCGAACTCACTTGGTATGCAGGTAATTCCAGAAATTAATATTCCGGGACACACCGGCGCACTCTTAGCAGCGTATCCGCAATTTGGAATAAATAAAGCTGCAGTTGAAGTAAGTGGGCGTTGGGGAATTTCAGATTACTTACTTCGTCCATTTCCTGAAACTTTTGAATTTCTCGAAAAAGTATTTCAAGAGGTAGCAACTCTTTTCCCATCTGAATATATCCATGTTGGTGGCGATGAGTCACTGATTGATAATTGGTTGAAAGATCCCGAAGTTGTTGCATGGATGAAAAATCAAGACTTTCTCACAACAAAAGATGTCTTTATTTATTTTATGCGCGAGGTTGAGAAGATCATCAAGGGACTTGGCAAGAAGATGGTTACATGGGATGACGCCTTTGCATTTGATCCCGAGCAAGCAACTCAGGCAACTGTCATGTCGTGGCGAGGAGATGCGATTGCACAGATTGCACTCGACCATGGCCGTGAAGTAATTCAAGGCCCGGTATTTCCTACCTATTTTGATTACTCGCAAGAAGTATCTGAATCTGAACCACTTGCTATTGGTGGTCCTGTCACACTCGATGATGTTCTGGCATTTATTCCATTACCTGGAGTAACTGGTGTGCAGTTCCAACTATGGAGTGAATATATTCAATCGCCAGTACATGCCGAATACATGATGTGGCCACGAGCTGCAGCCCTTGCATATCGTTGTTGGGGCAAAGGAGAAGATTTTGAAAGTTACTTTGCAGAACGTAAAGCTAAGCTCGATGAGTTGGGTGTGACTATTCGCGATCAAAACCCTCTCAAACGTTTGAATATCGCCCACTTAGGAATCGGTGAGTACTACAGAGGTTTTGATACAGATCAGATGATGCAGACCCTTGAGAAGTCAGCAATCGCCGGAGAAGTCGCAGAATTTAATTAACTTTGTAACAAAGTAAGAAGCCGAGCCACTTCGGAAGCAACAGCATCGCGACCTGGAGCTATATATTTACGAGGGTCAACAAGCTTTGGGTTTGCTCCAAGTGCTTCACGGATTTCATGAGTAAATACATTATTCAGATGAGTAGCAATATTGATCTTGCTCATTCCAGCCTTAACTGCTTTTTGAAGATCAGAGTCACTCACACCCGATGAACCGTGCAGAACCAATGGAACTCCAACAGCCTTTGTAATTTCCTGAATCAAATCGAAGTCGAGGGTTGCATCGCGAGTGGTCATTGCGTGTGAAGATC
>CAIPLJ010000076.1 GCA_903865885.1 uncultured Actinomycetes bacterium
GTTTGGACTTACATCAGAGCGCGTTGTGGCAGATGTAAAGAAGGCTCTTGCATAATGAAAATTGCTGGGCCATCACTTGCATCGATTGATCGCGAGAGCGATCTCTATCGCAAGCTACGAGATGCCCATGTGCGAGTTGCTAAAAAGGATGCGACAACGTGGGGCTCGAAGGCTGCAATAGAGGCTGCCATCAGACTCAATTGGGTTGACCTACCTGAATCATCGCAAACACTTCTCCCCCAGATTGCTCAGATAGTTTCCACTTTCTCTCAACACTCACGCGTTGTCTTATGTGGAATGGGTGGTTCATCCCTTGGCCCTGAAGTTATCGCTCTTACCTATAAGAAAGATATCTTCATCTTTGATTCCACCGATCCAAATTATGCACAGCACGCAATCGGCAACAACCTTTCAAAGACCGTAGTCGTTGTTAGTTCTAAATCAGGCTCGACCATTGAAACTGCATCGCAGCGCGCACTCTTTCAATCACAGTTTGAATTAGCAGGACTTAAACCCACAGACCATATGGTCTTCGTAACCGATCCTGGTTCTCCTCTCGATATCGAAGTACGTGCATCTGGCTTTACAGTACTCAACGCAGATCCCAATGTAGGCGGACGATTTAGCGTGCTCAGTGCATTTGGACTTCTGCCCTCTGCTCTCGTTGGCGCTCCCATAGATCAACTTCTCAATGATGCCAGCCAAGAGAAAGCTTCATTTCTTGCACACGATCAAACTCTTATCGACGTTGCATATCTCATGGTTACCCAAGCGCAGCAATACATTGCATTTACTGATGACGGCTCTGCAGTCCCTGGTTTATCGGATTGGATCGAGCAGTTAATCGCTGAATCAACGGGAAAAGATGCGATAGGTAGGTTGCCGATAGCGGTTGAAAATACTTCTGTTGCACGCGTCGGCGGCGCCTTCTCGATTGCTTATGGCGGAACATCTGCCGATCTCATAGTTGAAGGATCGCTAGGTGCTCACTTTATTTTCTGGGAATGGGCTACCGCGCTACTAGGTGCAGCACTGAAGATTGATCCTTTCAACCAACCCAATGTTACTGAAGCGAAAGAGCAGACTGCTTCTTGTTTAAGTGAGTGGAAGAACCAGGCGCCCACCCTTACTTCTGATTGCACAGATAGAGACGTTGAAATCTTTGGCGATGGACAATCACTCAAAGATGCACTCGCTACATTTATTGAAGATGTGAGAGATGGTGGCTACATCGCAATCATGGCTTATCTCGATAGGCGCGATGATGTGAAGATTAAAGAGCTACGTGCGATTCTTGCCGAGAAATCAGGAAGGCCCACATCATTTGGCTGGGCACCTCGATTCCTGCATTCAACTGGCCAGTTCCATAAAGGTGGACAGAAGAATGGTTCCTTCTTACAAATCACCGGCGAGACTTCAATAGATTATGAAATCCCTGGTCGTCCATTCTCTTTGCACACGCTCCTTTTTGCTCAAGCAATTGGCGATAACCGCGCTATTGCGACAAGAAAATACCCGCTCCTTCGTCTGCATCTGCAGAAGCGAAGCGCGGGTATTGATGAGATTCTTGCAGCTGCACAATCTCTCTAATTCTTAAAGATTTTTACTCGAGATCATCTCCACGGAGCTTACGTAGCGCATCTTCCAGAATCTTCTCGCCCTCTTTATCTGTACGACGTTCTTTTACATAAGCAAGGTGCGTCTTGTAAGGAATATTAACTACTGCACTTGGTGGATTAGCTTTGTCGCGTCCTGCTGGTAATCCACACTTTGGGCAATCCCATTGATCTGGAATAACGACTGTCTCTTCGACTGCAAACGATGGACGAACTTCATGGCCTTTTGCACACCAATACGAAACAATCGAGCGTTCGATCTGATCTCCGCGCTCTGCTTCGCCCATTGGGCCTGCGCCAACACGGCTACCGCGAATTGCACTTGCCATGGATTAACCCTTCAAAACGAGTGAGAGTGAGACAACGCCTGCAAACCAGAGTCCGCCGACCACAATGGTGATGCGATCGAGGTTGCGCTCTACGACAGATGATCCACCGTAATTTGATGAGATTCCGCCACCGAATAAATCGGAGAGTCCAGAACCTTTTCCTTTATGGAGAAGTACAAGTAGGACCATCAAGACGCTGGTGATGATCAGAAAGATTGAAAGCGCTAAAGCCACGGTAGAACTCCTCTAGAGGTAGGGGTACAGGATACCCGAATGAGCTGGAAAGCCTTGAATTGGATAAAAATTAAGCCTGAGCGTGGAACTTTGCAATCTTCGCGAGTTCTTCGGGGTCAAGACTTGCACCGCCGATGAGTGCACCATCAACATCGGTCTGCTTCATGATTTCAGCGATATTGGCAGATTTCACAGAACCTCCATAAAGGATGCGCATATTTGCAGCGATTTCAGAGGAACCAATCTGCTCAATCTCTTCGCGAATGGCGGCACATACTTCTTGTGCATCCTCCGGTGTCGCTGTCTTTCCTGTACCGATAGCCCATACAGGTTCGTAGGCAATGACAATCTTTTTGAGATCCGGTTTATGGAATCCTTCAAGCCCTGCACGTACTTGGCGGATTACATGAGAGACATGTGTGCCAGCTTCGCGAATAGGAAGTTCTTCGCCAACGCAAAAGATTGGAATCAATTCATTTGCAAGAGCAGCTTTAATCTTACGATTGATCAGCGCATCATCTTCATTGTGGATTGCACGACGCTCGGAGTGGCCAATAACCACGAATGTACAACCTAGCTTTGCAAGCATTGAGCCCGAGATATCACCGGTAAATGCACCTGAGCTCTCGGGTGAGAGATCTTGTGCGCCATATTGAAGGCGAAGACGGTCACCATCGACCATTGTCTGGATAGATCGGATATCAGTAAATGGAGGAATGATTGCGACATCTACTGCGTCGTAATCTTTATCATCGAGTGAGTAGACGAGTTTTTGCGCAACAGCAATTGCCTCGAGGTGATTGAGGTTCATCTTCCAGTTGCCAGCCATGAGCGGTTTACGCATCGTGTACTCCTTCTACCTTTGTATGTGTTTACAGATCTAAAGCTGTGAGACCAGGAAGTTCTTTACCCTCGAGATACTCGAGTGATGCTCCCCCGCCTGTAGAGATATATCCAAATGCAGAATCTGCAAAGCCTAGCGCTCGTACAGCTGCCGCTGAATCTCCGCCACCTACAACAGAGATACCTGAAACTTCAGTAAGTGCTTGAGCTATGACTTTAGTTCCGTGTGCAAAGTTAGGGAATTCAAAGACGCCCATCGGACCGTTCCAGAAGACGGTCTTACATTTCTTTATCTCAGCAGCAAATGCTGCAGCAGTCTCGGGTCCGATATCGAGCCCCATCTGATCTGCAGGAATTGCAGTTGCCTTTACAAGTGTGGGAGTTGCATCGGCTGCAAAGGCGGGTGCAACGACGATGTCTGTGGGAAGCAGAAGCTTCACGCCAGAATCTTCTGCCTGCTTAATAAGTCCGCGCACCGTGTCGAGTAAATCTAATTCAACGAGTGATTTTCCGATTTCGTGGCCTTGCGCTGCGAGGAAGGTGAAGAGCATTCCGCCACCAATAGCCATGACATCAACCTTCCCAAGTAGATTGGCGATAACACCAATTTTATCTGAGACCTTTGATCCACCTAGAACTACGCCATATGGGCGAACTGGATCTATTGTGAGCTTCTTCAAAACTTCAACTTCTGCTGCTACAAGAGTTCCTGCTGCATGCGGTAGCAACTTAGCTAAATCAAATACGGAAGCATGTTTACGGTGCACTGCTCCGAAACCATCTCCAACATAAACATCAGCGAGTTTTGCAAGCTCTGCAGCAAGCCCTGCGCGCTCAGATTCATCTTTCGAAGTTTCGGCTGCACTAAAGCGAATATTTTCTAGAAGAAGAACTTCACCTGACTTAAGAGCCTCGGCTTTTGCTGTGACATCTGCACCTGTGATGGCGCCAGCAAATTGCACAGGCTTTCCAAGTAGTTCAGAGAGTCTCAGAGCAACGGGTGCTAATGAAAGTTCAGGCTTTACTTCACCTTTTGGACGACCTAGATGCGCTGCGATAACAATGCTTGCACCTTTTGATAGGAGTGCATTGATAGTTGGAAGTGATGCGCGAATGCGTCCATCATCTGTGATCTTTCCTTCTTTCAAAGGAACATTGAGATCACAACGCAAAAATACGCGCTTTCCTGCTACATCTAGGTCAGCCAAAGAAGTCATTACAGAGATTTACCTACGTAGCCAACGAGATCGACGAGGCGGTTTGAGTAGCCCCATTCGTTGTCATACCAACCAACAACCTTGACCGTTGTTCCGATTGCTTTTGTAAGACCTGCATCGAAGATGCAAGAAGAAGGATCTGTGACGATATCGGAGGAGACGATTGGATCTTCTGTGTAGGTCAGGTATCCCTTGAGCGATCCATCTGCTGCTTCCTTCATGGCCGCATTGATTTCAGCAGCTGTCGCTTCCTTTGCAAGTTCTACAGTGAGGTCTGTTGCAGATCCTGTTGGAACTGGAACGCGCATTGCAAAACCATCGAGCTTGCCCTTGAGCTGTGGAAGTACCAAAGAGATTGCCTTTGCAGCACCTGTTGAGCTTGGAATGATATTTGTTGCAGCAGCACGTGCACGACGGAGATCCTTATGAGGGAAGTCCAGGATTACCTGGTCATTTGTATATGCGTGAATTGTTGTCATAAGACCGCGCACGATTCCGAATTTTTCATCCAGAACCTTTGCCATTGGGGCAAGGCAGTTCGTTGTGCATGAAGCGTTAGAGATAACGTTGTGCTTTGCTGGGTCGTACTTCTCGTGATTAACGCCCATCACGATAGTGATGTCTTCATCAGTTGCCGGTGCAGAGATTATGACCTTCTTGGCCCCTGCTGTGATGTGCTTCTGTGCATCTGAAGCCTTTGTGAAGTGACCTGTTGATTCGATGACGATATCTGCCTTGACTGAGCCCCATGGAAGATTTGCTGGATCGCGATCTGCAAATACCTTCATGGTCTTTCCGCCGACAGTGATTGTGTCTTCTGTATATGTCACTTCGAGTCCAAGGCGTCCCAAGATTGAGTCGTACTTGAGTAAGTGAGCAAGAGTTGCATTATCTGTAAGGTCGTTAATAGCGACGATATTGATATTTGGGTTGGTCAACGCTGCGCGAAAGAAGTTGCGGCCAATACGTCCAAAACCATTAATTCCGACATTAATCATGATGAGAACCTCTTCTAGAAAGTGAATTGCCCCGCATATAGGTGGCTATCTGTGACACCACAACATTGGGGGCTTACCTGCGTAATCCTATCAGCCTGTGGATGGCTACTAGTCAGTCAATGAGCGTGCGAAAGCCCACTCTTCATCGATTATTCACCGAGCAAGTCGGGTGAGAGCCCAGCTTCAGTATCTGGAATTCCAAGTTCTTGTGCGCGCTTATCGGCCATCGCAAGCAATCTGCGAATTCGCCCAGCGATTGCATCCTTAGTCATTGGTGGAGTTGCAAGTGATCCAAGCTCTTCAAGACTTGCCTGTCCATGTGAGATGCGAAGCTCTCCTGCTTCTTTGAGGTGATCTGGAATCTCTGGTCCGAGAATCTCCATCGCACGTTGCACTCGTGCCGCTGCAGCAACTGCTGCTCGCGCAGAACGACGAAGATTTGCATCATCAAAATTGGCAAGGCGATTTGCAGTTGCGCGGACTTCGCGGCGCATACGTCGCTCTTCCCAAGCAAGAACACTTTCATGTGCGCCAAGACGAGTAAGAAGTACTCCGATTGCATCACCGTCACGAATAACAACGCGATCGACGCCGCGAACTTCGCGTGCTTTGGCAACGATGTTGAGGCGACGTGCAGCACCTACAAGTGCCAATGCGGCCTCTGGTCCTGGGCAGGTAATTTCAAGTGACGATGAGCGACCCGGTTCAGTCAGCGAACCATGTGCGATAAAAGCACCGCGCCATGCAGCTTCTGCATCGCAGACATTTGCCGCAACCACTTGTGGAGGAAGTCCTCGCACTGGGCGACCATTGGCATCAATTAAACCTGTCTGGCGAGCAAGAGCGTCTCCAGCTTCGACAACACGTACAACATATCGAGAGCCTTTGCGTAGACCACTCGATGAGAGAACGGCTAAATCACTGTCATGGCCGTAAATATCGGCGATATCTTTCTTCAGTCGACGAGCGCTCTGCGAGGTATCAAGTTCGACCTCAATAAGAACTTTGCCAGCGGCGATATGAAGTCCACCTGCGAATCGCAAGAGCGATGAAACTTCAGCTTTGCGACAACAAGGTTTGGTAACGGAGAGGCGACTGAGCTCATCCTTCACCGCTGCTGTCATTGCCATGGGCTTATCCAACCAGTATTTCTGCGCCAATGTGCGCGAAAAGTCGACCTAATTTCTGCGCATCATGATGTAAATGGTCATCTTCACTGCGCAGATCGGCTACTACCAACTCTGAACCTGTGGTTGAAAGATACTCGCGTAATTCACTCTGCCCCGCATCAGAGCTATCAATCACGATGCAATCAAAGCGAAGGTCGGGTGCATATGTTGAAAGAATCCGAAGATGTTCAAGCGGTGAATAGCCCGCATACTCCCCTGCAGATTTATCTGCCGTATCGAGATTCAGTAGAAGTATCTTCTTGGCTTTGGAAGAAATGATTGCCTGTCTCTGTGCGGGAACAAGCAGGTGTGGAATCACACTCGAGAACCACGAACCTGGTCCCATAGTGATCCACTCTGCTTCTGCAATTGCATCAAGTGCTTCAGGACGCGCAGTTGGATTTTCAGGAATGATACGAAGTGATTTCAAACGTCCTTTGGTAGTTGCAACTTCTGCCTGACCACGAACAATCTGTGTACCAATTGCATTCTCAAATGTTGCTTCAATATCAAGTGGTTGCGCAGCCATGGGAAGCACGCGACCAATAACTTTCAATAAGGCGCCAACACGATCTAACCCAGCAACGGTATCTTCGTCGCGATCCCAAAGAGCTGCCAGAAGTAGATTTCCGACAGCGTGGCCATTGAGTTCGCCCTCACTGGTAAATCGATACTGCATGATCTCGGCCCAGCTGCGACCCCATTCATCATCGCTGCAGAGTGCAGCTAACGCCATTCGCAAATCACCGGGTGGAAGAATCGGAAATTCTTGACGTAGTCGTCCACTGGAACCGCCATTATCGGCAACGGTAACAATGGCGGTGATATTGGATGTGAAACTGCGCAGCGCAGTTAGGGTTGCGGCAAGTCCATGACCGCCACCAAGTGCAACAACTTTTTTACCAGAACTCATTCACGTCCTACATCGCGGTGGGTGGCATGCGCTGAAATCTCTAAATCTGATGAAGCGCTCGTTAATTGGCTGGCTATCTCTTCTGCAATAGCAACTGAACGATGCTTACCACCAGTGCAACCGATTGCGATTGTCACGTACTTTTTGCCTTCACGGAAATAGCCAGGAATCATCTTCTGAACCACTGAGACATAACTCTGAACGAAATCTGCAACGCCCTCGGATCCGAGAACTTTTTCAGAGACTGGCTTATCGAGTCCATTGAGTGGGCGTAGCTCTGGGATCCAATGTGGATTGGGTATAAATCTGCAGTCAAGAACTAAATCTGCATCGACAGGAATTCCATACTTATATCCGAATGAAAGAACATTGATACGGAGAGTCGACAACATGCCTTCGGCGAAGATTTCAGCTGTCCGCTTTTCGAGCTGGTGGACATTGAGATTTGTTGTATCAATAACGACATCTGCTTGTGCTCGAATCTCCTCAAGCTTGGCACGCTCGCGCGCGATTCCATCGACAATGCGATCCTTAGCTTGTAGCGGGTGCGGGCGACGCGTTGATTCAAAGCGCTGTACAAGAGATTGATCAGTCGCATCGAGGAAGAGAAGTCGGTATGGAGTTGAAGATTCTTTAAGAGTTGCCAGTGCGTTGCTCAGTTCATCAAAGAATTTTCCTCCACGAACATCGACTACCACTGCAAGTGCTGCGTGGGTATCTAAGCTCTGTTCAGCTAGTTGAGGCAGGAGCGCTGGCGGTAAGTTGTCGACGACATACCAACCTAGATCCTCCAAGGCATGCGCGACGGTGGAGCGCCCAGCACCAGACATTCCAGTGAGGATAAGTAACTCTTTGCCTGCCGTCATACCTTTTATTCTCTCCTATCTGTCAAGTATCTCGCCAGTAGCCATATCGACGCCTGCGATTTCAACTCCTGATTGAGAAAGGTTCTGCAGATGGGTATAGATAACAGTTGCGATAGTTGCTCCAATTCCTGGAGTAGATGCCAATTCTTCTGCGCTTGCTTTGCGCATTGCTGTGACCGAGCCAAATCGATCAAGGAGTGCGGCGCGACGTGACTCTCCTAATTGTGGAATTTCATCCAGTAGCGATTCGAGCATCACCTTAGAGCGGCGTGAGCGGTGGAATGTGATTGCGAATCTATGCGCTTCATCGCGAATTCGTTGAAGCAGATACATACCTTCCGATGTTCGAGGAAGGATGAGTGGATCCTTATCCCCCGGCATCCAGACTTCCTCCAGACGTTTTGCTAGACCACAGAGGGCAACATCAGTAATACCAAGTTCATCGAGTGCTCGCTGTGCGGCTGCAACTTGTGGTGCTCCTCCGTCGACAACGATGAGCTGCGGCGGATAAGCAAATTTGCTGAGCTTGCCACCAGTTTCGGCGATCTCACTCTGGTTGACCGTCCGGTCTGCGAGCAACCGCTTCATCCTTCGAGTAATAACTTGATGCATCGCACGAGTGTCATCTTGAGCAGTATCGGTATCGATAATAAAGCGACGATACTCGCTCTTCTTTGCGAGGCCATCTTCAAAGACCACCATCGAGGCAACCACTGATGTGCCTGAAATATTTGAGATGTCATAACACTCGATACGAAGTGGAGTGCGTGAAAGTTGTAGTTCTTCTTCGAGTTCGAGAAGTGCCTTACCTGATACGGCAGCATCAGTGGCACGCTTGCTGAGATATTGCACAAGTGCGTAATGAGCATTGCGTTCGACAGTCTGTAATAACTCAACCTTTTCGCCACGTTGTGGCACTTTGATTGCAACCTTTGCACCTCGTAGAGAAGTGAGCCAATCTTCCAGTGCTGTTCTATCTACGGGTTCATGATTGAGATAAATCTCAGGTGGAATATCAGAGGGTGCGCTCTGGCTATAGATAGAGAAGAAGAGTGAACCTATTTGATCATCTCCCTCAAGCGCACGTTCTTGGTCCACGATCCATGAGCGCGATCCCTTAATAGAGCCACGTCGCACAATAAAGATTGAACCTGCTGCATGCAGACCTTCCTCATGTAGTGAAATGAAGTCGCCATCGAGTTCGTCGGAGAGATTACCCTGAGTAGA
>CAIPLJ010000077.1 GCA_903865885.1 uncultured Actinomycetes bacterium
CAGTCGAACGTTCGATTCCTATTCTCACTCGCGCCCAAGCACTTGCTCTCTTGATGCGCGGTTCTCGCAGTATCGCGGTTGCTGGTACACACGGTAAGACCACAACGTCGTCCATGATGACTGTCGCTCTGCAGGCTTGTGGAGTTGATCCATCTTTTGCTATTGGTGGAACGCTCACTGCTTCGGGCTCTAATGCCCACCGAGGAACAGGAGATATCTTCGTCGCTGAAGCAGATGAATCCGATGGCTCTTTTGTTGAATATAAACCGCTTGCCGCAATCGTGACCAATATTGAACATGATCACGTCGACTTCTTCCATACACCAGAGGCTGTCACTGAAATCTTTGATCGATTTGCTCAAACTATTTCTCCAACAGGATTCTTAATTTACTGCGCTGATGATGCAGGCTCTTCTCGTCTCGGTAAATCAGCAATTCCATGCCTACCAATCTCCTATGGAGAAAGTGAAGGCTCAGATCTACGAATCGATCAGATCACCCTCAACCCGATGGGTTCCAAAGCTCGCGTTCTCTGGAAAGGCAGCGCAGTGGGAAATCTTGAACTGCAGGTGCCTGGCCATCACAATCTTCTCAATGCTGCAGCATGCCTTGCGATGGGACTTTCACTTGAACTTCCGGTACACCAATTACTTGAAGGCCTACATAATTTCCGTGGTGCAGGTCGCCGCTTTGAATTAACTGCCACAGAACACGGCATTCGCATCATCGATGACTACGGACATCACCCAACAGAGATCAGAGTCACCTTAGAGGCTGCGCGACGTTATGCCGGTGATGGTCGAGTACTGGTGATATTTCAACCTCACCGCTACTCTCGAACTCAAGCATTTCTTGATGAATTCGCAATCGCACTCGATCTTGCAGATGATGTAACTCTGCTGGAAATTTATGCAGCGAGTGAAAAACCAATTCATGGGATTACATCAGCTCTAATTGCGGAGAAGATGACGAAGGGCCATTTCATTCCCAATTTTGCTGCAGCTGCAGAACGCGTCATTGAACTTGCTCAACCTGGAGATGTCATCTTCACATTGGGCGCCGGAGATGTAAATTCTCTCGCTCCCATTATTGCCGAGGGATTGCAACGTCGCTTTGCTTAAACTATCTCGTTTTTCAGTCGTAACATCGATTATCGCTGCGCTCTTTGTCGGTCTCGTTTACCTCTTTGCGTGGTCTTCAATATTTTCAGTTTCGTCTGTGACTGTAACTGGTGCACCTACTCCTGATAGTGAAGCGCAGGTAATGCACAGTGTAAATATCACGCCGGGGGAGAAGTTGGCCCGAGTTGAACCTCGAGCTATTGCCACTCGACTCGATTCCATCGATTGGGTTGCATCAGTTGATATCTCACGACACTGGCTTAGCGGTCATGTTGAAATTGCTGTATCTCCTCGAATTCCCACGGCATATTTCAATGGTTCAACGATTGACTCAACAGGCAAAGTATTTGTCTTGCCTGGATTCTCTGGCGCCAATTTACCTAAGGTCAGCGCCGCCCATCCCAAGATTGGGTTAGCGGCAATCGCCCTCTTCCAATCACTTCCCGACAGCTTCAAATCCGAAGTGACTTCGCTCTCGGCCCATGACTCCTCTAGCTTCTTACTCCATCTGACAATCGACGGACGTGATCTACAAATTACTTGGGGCAAGAATGAGCAAATGGCCCTGAAAATTCAAGTAATTAACGCACTTATTGCACTTCCCGAAAATAAAAATATTAGAAGAATCGATATCAGTGCACCACATGCACCAATAGTGAAATAAAGATTTTCATTTTTACAATTGCTATCTATCAAGTACAAGTTGAGAAAATAGTTCGTGGCGGTCTTTGATTACTCACTCCTAACGACATACCTTGACCGCCATATAGAGAGTAGAAATGTATGCCTCAAGTAGAGGTTTACAGTTCTTAAGGGGGACTCACGTGGCTGCACCACAGAATTACTTAGCTGTCATCAAAGTTGTCGGTATCGGCGGCGGCGGAGTAAATGCAATCAATCGCATGATTGATGTCGGATTAAAGGGCGTTGAGTTCATCGCTATTAATACAGATGCACAACATTTGTTAATGAGTGATGCAGATGTGAAACTTGATATTGGTCGTGCATCAACTAAAGGTCTTGGTGCAGGTGCTGCTCCTGAAAAAGGAAGACAAGCTGCAATCGATCACATAGAAGAGATTGAAGAGATTCTTCGTGGTGCAGATATGGTTTTTGTAACTGCTGGCGAAGGTGGCGGAACCGGAACTGGCGGAGCACCAATCGTTGCAAAGATTGCGCGGGATCTTGGCGCACTAACAATTGGTGTTGTAACAAAGCCGTTCTCATTTGAAGGAAAGATTCGTACGCGTCAAGCAGATGAAGGAATCGAACTTCTTCGCGAGCAAGTAGATACTCTTATTGTTATTCCAAATGA
>CAIPLJ010000078.1 GCA_903865885.1 uncultured Actinomycetes bacterium
GGCAAGATCCACGTATTTCATGACATCAGGGCCGCCAAATGCTGTTATCTGAATAGCTTTCATTGTGAGACCTTATCCCACCAGACAACAGAAAGGGATCTAGAAGTTGGAGATGGATTCTTTTCGAGGAAGTCCTTAACTTCTTGTAGGCGTTCCTTAGGCAGACATAGACGAATTCGGGTGTAATCCGCAGCTTCTTCCAATTGCTTGTCCAAGAGAATTTCACCATTGAAATCTTCTTTGTGGGCTTTAATTCCCAATTCGGAAAGGACGCTCACAAAATCATCAGCTGTAGGCGATGTTGGTCTGACAATATTCCAGAAATGCTTCCACCCAAGCGGTTCAATGATGAAACGTGAGCGGTTCTCGGAAATTACTTCTTCGCTAAGCGTTGGGCGTTGTGCAATTAGCACTTGTGCTCCTCTTTCTTCTCGCGGAAATCCACTATTTGATTTCCTCTAGGGGGTCGAAAAAATTACTTGCTGTAGAGCTCAACGATGAGCTGTTCTTGAACCTGTGTATCGATGATTGATCGAGCAGGTACGCCGTGGATGATGATGCGCATCTGTGCTGCGACAACTTCCATCCACGCTGGAACAGACTTCTCACCGAACTCTGCGCTTGCGACGATAAATGGTGTGAGGTCGTGTGACTTTGGAAGAACATCGATGATGTCCATTGGAGTTACACGGAATGAAGGAATGTTTACCTTCTTACCATTTACAAGGAAGTGACCGTGGCGAACCATCTGGCGCGCCATGTCACGTGACTTTGCAAATCCTGCGCGGAATACGACGTTATCGAGACGTGTCTCAAGGATGACGAGAAGGTTTTCACCAGTCTTGCCCTGCTTGCGGTTTGCCTCTTCGTAGTAACCACGGAATTGCTTTTCGAGAACACCGTAGATACGTGCGCACTTCTGCTTCTCACGCATCTGCAATAGGTATTCAGATTCCTTTGAACGGCCGCGGCCGTGCTGCCCTGGTGGATAAGGACGTGATTCGATCGGACACTTAGGTCCATCGCACTTTGCGCCCTTAAGGAAGAGCTTTACTTTTTCGCGACGGCAACGCTTGCAGTCTGCTCCGGTATAACGAGCCATTTATTCTCTTCCTTCCTTAAACTCGACGAGGTTTCGGTGGGCGGCAGCCATTGTGTGGAGCTGGAGTTGTATCTGAGATAGCTCCAACTTCTAGGCCTGCTGCTTGCAATGAACGGATTGCAGTTTCGCGTCCGGAACCAGGTCCCTTTACGAATACATCTACTTTCTTGAGGCCGTGCTCCTGTGCGCGACGAGCTGCTGCTTCTGCTGCAAGCTGTGCTGCGAATGGAGTCGACTTACGTGAGCCCTTGAAACCTACTTGGCCAGATGATGCCCAAGAGATAACAGCGCCTGTTGGATCTGTAATAGAGATGATTGTGTTGTTGAAGGTCGACTTAATAAAAGCCTTACCTACTGCAACGTTCTTCTTCTCTTTCTTACGAAGCTTTACTTTGCCCTTTGCAGGAGCTGCAGTCTTTGCTTTAGGAGTGGCCATTACTTAGTCACCTTCTTCTTACCGGCAATTGCCTTACGTGGACCCTTACGAGTACGAGCGTTTGTATGTGTGCGCTGACCACGAACAGGAAGTCCCTTGCGGTGACGAATACCTTGGTAGCTCTGGATTTCAACTTTACGACGGATATCGCCTGCGATTTCGCGGCGAAGGTCACCTTCGATTTTGTAGTTAGCTTCGATGTATTCACGAAGCTGAGCAAGTTCTGACTCTTGCAAATCTTTAACGCGGGTATCTGGAGAAATTCCAGTTGCCTTAAGCGTTTCGTGGGAACGGGTTAGACCCATTCCGAAAATATAGGTGAGTGCAATCTCAACACGTTTTTCACGTGGAAGATCGACACCGACTAGACGTGCCATGTATTCAACCATTCTGTATCCGGAGGTCCTCCGCAATGCTCCTCGATTTCTATCGAGCCCTGGCCTACCGGTCCGGGGGTCTTAACTATTTCTAGTTAAGTCGCATCACGCGTACTTACTTCTGTCTCGGAATTACCCTTGACGCTGCTTGTGACGAAGATTTTCGCAGATCACCATTACGCGACCTTTGCGACGAATGACTTTGCACTTGTCACAAATCTTCTTCACGCTTGGATTAACCTTCACGCGAATTTCCTTTAGTTAGTGGCGAAGTATTTACTTATAACGGTAAATAATTCGACCCTTTGTAAGGTCATATGGACTTAGTTCTACGATCACACGGTCAGCAGGCAGAATACGAATGTAGTTCTTTCGCATCTTTCCACTTATGTGTGCCAAGACTTTATGTCCATTTGTTAGTTCAACACGAAACATTGCGTTAGGTAACGCCTCAGCAACAGTGCCTTCGATTTCGATCGCACCATCTTTACTTGCCAAGGATCAATACCTTCTTCTCTTATTTCATATGAACGAAGGGCGATTCTATTGGAGCGCCGCTTATAAGGGAAATTGGCTAAATCTGCCCCATTGGACCCGCCCAACACGCAGGAGAATTAGGCCAAAAGGTCAGAGATTTCGACCCCGAAGCGTGAGAGTTCGGACTTGCCGCCATCGATCGCCGTCAGCACAAAGGGCTTGCCATCGGGGCAGATTACATAGGAATTTTCGAAGTGAGCTCCACGAGATTTATCGTTGGTGACAACGGTCCAATCATCTGCCAAAACCTTCGTCTTATGAGTTCCGCGAGTAATCATCGGTTCGATGGCTAGTGCCAATCCAGGAATGATTTCAGGGCCATTTCCGGCTTTTCCGAAGTTGAGAACATGTGGTTCTTGATGCATCTCGGTGCCAATTCCGTGGCCACCATACTCTTGCAAGATTCCGTACTTGCCTTGTGAATTTACATACTGCTCGATCGCATGACCGATATCTGAAAGGCGCCCACCATTTTTACCGGCGGCAATTCCTGCCCACATTGATTCTTCGCATACATCCATCAACTTCTGATCTGCAGGATCTACAGTGCCGATTCCGATTGAAAAGGCAGCATCTCCATGCCAGCCATCGATGATTGCACCACAATCAATGGAGACAACATCGCCATCGTTAATGATCCGTGGTCCCGGAATTCCGTGAACGATTTCGTCGTTGATAGATACACAGATCGTCTTTGGATATCCGTGATAGCCGAGGAAGTTAGAGGTTCCTCCCCCGCGCTTGATATTGGCTGCGGCAATTGCATCGAGGGCATCGGTGGTCATTCCTGCTTTAATATTTTCACGCATCACCTGAAGTGTCTGACCAACTAATAAGCCAGCACGACGCATGACCTTGAGTTGATCAAGGTCTTTTATCTGAATTGCCATGGTGTGCTCTTAGCCTTGAACGCGGCTTAAGGCGGTGATTGCGCGTTTTGTAATTTCAGCAACGTCACCATCTGCAGAGATTGTGATGAGCAAACCTTCTGTGCGATAGAAATCAACGATAGGCGCTGTCTGTTCTTCATAGACTGAAAGGCGCTTTGCAATGACTTCTTCTTTATCGTCTTCGCGCTGGTAGAGCTCGCCACCACATGCAACACACTTCGGTGATTCAGGTGCAGCAGGTGCACCGCACTCTTTACATGTGCGACGTGATGATAAACGCTTGATGATGATGTCGTTATCGATGGCTAGCTCGAGTACTGCTTCAAGTGGCTTACCGTTTTCAGCTAAGTAAGTACGAAGTACTTCTGCCTGCACAGTGTTACGTGGAAATCCATCAAGTAAAAAGCCGTTAGCTGTGTCATCGTGAGTAAGTCGATCTTTGACCATCTCATTGGTGACTTCATCGGGAACTAATTGACCCGAATCCATATAACCCTTAGCTTGCAGGCCAAGTGGAGTGCTCGCTTTAAGGTTTGCACGGAAGATATCGCCGGTTGAAATGTGCGGAATTGAATAATGCGCTGCTAGGAATTGA
>CAIPLJ010000079.1 GCA_903865885.1 uncultured Actinomycetes bacterium
ATTTCTCCCACGCATAACTAAGCCCATAGAATTCATATATGAGCGCACAGATATTAGATGGCAAGGCACTTGCTGCATCTATCAAGAAGGATCTTGCTGCTCGCACTAGTGCACTAAAGGCAAAGGGCATCACTCCAGGGCTCGGCACCGTTCTCGTTGGAGATGATCCAGGTTCACATTCTTATGTTGGCGGCAAACACCGTGATTGCCAAGAAGTCGGCATCAACTCTATTCGCGTGGACTTGCCATCATCTGCAACACAAGCAGATGTGCTTGCAGCTATTAGTGATCTCAATGCTGCAAAAGAGTGCACTGGTTACATTGTTCAATTGCCACTACCTAATGGCATCAATACTCAAGTAATTCTTGAAGCGATAGATCCTGATAAAGATGCAGATGGACTACATCCTCTCAATTTAGGCAGACTTGTTGCAGGGTATGAAGCGCCACTTCCATGTACTCCACGCGGAATTGTCGAGCTCATTAACCATTACAAAATCCCACTCTCTGGCGCTGAAGTAGTTGTCATCGGACGTGGATTAACTGTTGGAAGGCCACTAGGTCTTCTCTTAACGCGCAAGCAAGAAAATGCAACAGTCACTCTTACCCACACGGGTACAAAGGATTTAATTTCACATACCAAGCGCGCAGATATCGTTATTGCTGCAATTGGCAAAGCTCACTTCCTCAAAGCGGAGATGATTAAACCGGGTGCCACAGTGCTCGATGTTGGAATTTCACGAACAGATACAGGCTTGCTTGGTGATGTTGATCCTGGAGTTATGAACGTTGCTTCATATGTAGCCCCCATGCCAGGTGGCGTTGGTCCAATGACTCGCGCCATGTTGCTTACGAATGTGATCGATGCATGCGAGCGATAACAGCGCTTCAGATTCGTGCGGCATACATCGCGATTTCACTCGGTGTTCTCATCGGCATTGCAGGGTTCGTTCGCATCGGCGCACTCTTGATTTCAGCGGGCACTGGTGTGATTGCCCTCTCTCAATGGAGTGCGCGCAGAATTGAGCGCTACCTCCCGCTCGTCATTGCAGTTGTGCTCTTTGGTCTGGCGCTTGCGCTACCCAAGGGGTTGTAGAGTTCTCTCGACGTCAAGATACATAAAGATAGATATATAAAGGGAAAAAAGACCATGGCTAAGAAAGTTACCGTTGTAGGTGCAGGTTTCTACGGTTCAACCACCGCACTTCGTCTCGCTGAGTACAACATCTTCGATGAAGTTGTTTTAACAGATATTGTCGAAGGAAAGCCAGAAGGTTTGGCGCTCGATATGAACCAATCACGTTCTATCGAAGGATTCGAAACCAGAATCACAGGTGCAACCACAACTTCCGACGGCGCTGGATATGAAAAGACTGCTAACTCTGATGTCGTAGTCATTACCGCTGGTCTGCCTCGCAAGCCTGGTATGAGCCGCATGGATTTGATCGGTGTCAATGCCGGAATCGTTCGTGGAGTCGCTGAAAATATTGCAAAGCACTCACCTAATGCAGTCATCATCGTGGTCTCAAATCCACTCGATGAGATGACAGCTCTTGCTCAGCTTGCAACTAACTTTCCAAAGAATCGCGTAATGGGTCAGGCAGGAATGCTAGATACTGCGCGCTTTACAAACTTTGTTGCTGAAAAACTTGGCGTAAAAGTTGGTTCGGTAAAGACTCTTACCCTTGGCTCACATGGAGACACCATGGTTCCAGTCCCAAGTCGTTGCACAGTCGATGGAGTTCCTCTCACAGATAAATTGTCACAAGCCG
>CAIPLJ010000080.1 GCA_903865885.1 uncultured Actinomycetes bacterium
CTCTGCTGCTGGCTTTGTCTCATCTGATCGCAAGACCATGCTTGCAACCCCCAATATCGCCGGATGGAATGGCGTTGATTTAGATTCTGACTTAACAGCGCTGATTGGGCTTCCAGTAGTTATTGAAAACGATGCAAATGCAGCAGCATGGGGTGAAGCGCGTTTCGGTGCAGGTCGCGGTAAAGATCATATGTTGATGATGACAATCGGTACTGGCATCGGCGGCGGAATTGTTGTGAATGGTGATTTGTATCGAGGTGCATTTGGTATCGCAGCAGAGATAGGGCACATCCGAGTTGTCCCCGATGGCCATCTCTGTGGGTGTGGTGCGCGCGGATGTTTTGAGCAATATGCCTCAGGAAATGCACTGCTGCGCCATGCTCGAGAGGCAATTGCTGCAAGTCCCGATATCGCTCGCAATTTACTTTCTCGTGGCGATGGAACTATTGATGGTCTGACTGGCAAAGCGATTACAGAGGCAGCCGGTGATGGTGATGCAGTCGCACTTGCTGCATTTAATACAACAGGGCAATGGCTTGGCGCGGGCATCGCAACACTGTCTGTCATTCTCGATCCCGAATGCGTTGTCATCGGTGGGGGAGTAATCGATGCAGGAGAAATTTTACTTGCGCCTACTCGTGCAGCGCTCGAGCGCTATATGCCATTTGCTGGCAGGCATCCTTATCCAGAAATTATTGCAGCATCAATGGGTAATGAAGCCGGCCTTGTTGGCGTAGCTGATTTAGCCCGTCTTTAACGCTCTGACGGATAGATCAAACCGATTTGCTTGCGAATCTCATCGAGTGATTTCATAATCGCAACAGTTTCATCGAGAGTAAGTAGCGAAGATTCCTTATCGCCTCGCTGGACCATCTCAGAGAAATAGTGAGCTTGTTCGCGTAATCCGCCACCTTCATAGACACGTGGATAGTCAGTTGTAGTGTCATCGTGCATGATTACTTTAATAGATGTGGGAGTGTAGAAAACACTACCAATCTCGATGCGACCGAGTTCGCCAGTAATTGTTGCCGTATTAGATGTCTTTGCAGAAAGGGTTGTCGAGAGCACAGCTTGGGCGCCAGATGCGTAATCAAAGATTGCAGATGCATGCGAATCCACGCCCTTATCTGTGAAGAGCGCTGTCGCTGTAATCTTCTTTGGAATACCAAGAACCATATGTGCAAATGAGACGGGATAGATTCCGAGATCGAGAAGAGCTCCTCCACCAAGTTCTGGCTCCCAGTGTCGAGGGTTTGCATAATCTGCAAGGCGCTGACCGTGGTCGGCTTCAACGGCAACAATCTTTCCAATCACACCGGATACAAGAATTTCACGTACTTTGTAAATATGCGGAAGGTATCGAGTCCACATAGCTTCCATCAAGGCAACGTTATTTTTGCGCGCAGCATCGACCATGGATTGCGCTTCGTGAGCATTGAGTGCGAAAGGTTTCTCACAGAGCACTGGCTTGCCTGCGTTGAGTGCAAGAATTGTATTTTCTGCATGGAAGGTATGAGGAGTAGCGACATAAATTGCGTCAATATTGGGATCGCTGACAAGCTCTTCATAACTGCCATAAGACTTACATCCAGGAAATTCAATCGCCCAATCTTCTGCAGATTGCTTATTGCGCGAACCCACGGCTGCAACAACATGGTTATTCAGATAGGAAAGATCGCGCGCGAAGGCAGTAGCTATTCCTCCGGTGCTTAAAATTCCCCATCGAAATTCCAAACCTGTGTAGTGCTCAGTCATAGCGCAGCTCCATCTTCTGGGTTTTCGTTGAGTCTATTGTTCTTCCATCGAATTATCGATTTCTTTGCGTCCTGATATTGCTCTTTGAGACTCTTCTTTGGCGGAATCGGTGGAGTAAATTTATTTGTATCTACAAAAGAATCTAACTCTTCAAGATAGGTAGTTGGCGAAGATTCATCGAGCGAGAGACCCTCGACCATTGACTCAAATTCAGCGTTGACGAGTTCATCGTCGAAGTCACCGCTCTGGTCGCGCTTGCTCATGGTTTATGTTCGCACATAGGGAGCAATTCAGGCTAAATTAGCGCTATGAATAATCTGCCCTACGGCACCTTGCGGGCATTTCTGACACCGTTCCTAATGCTGCTCTTTCGCCCAAAGGTTAAAGGGCTACGAAATGTTCCTGCATCAGGTCCTCTTATTCTGGCGTCAAACCATCTTTCATTTAGCGATTCCATATTCATGCCACTTGTCGTTCCGCGCAAAGTTACATTTCTTGCAAAGAGTGAGTACTTCACATCTCCCGGGCCTAAAGGCTTTATCAAGAAGTTGACCTTCATAGCTCTTGGCCAAGTTCCGGTAGATCGTTCTGGTGGGCGTCGAAGCGAAGCAGCTCTCATTACGGGCCTTGAAGTACTTTCAGGTGGGAACTCATTAGGAATTTATCCAGAAGGAACTCGTTCTCCGGATGGACGTCTATATAAAGGACGCACTGGGATTGCTCGCCTTGCAATTGAATCAGGAGCACCTGTCATTCCCATCGCAATGTTTAATACAGATAAAATCCAGCCGTCAGGAACAGTGATTCCTAAGATTATGCGCGTCGGTATCACCTTTGGCGAACCAATGTATTTTGAAGGCGATTCAACAGATCTTCTCTACCTGCGTGAAGTAACCGATCAAATCATGAAACGTATTCAGCAACTATCAGGTCAAGAATACGTTGATACATATGCTGTGAAGGCGAAGAAGTCTGGGATTAATGTTGAAAATA
>CAIPLJ010000081.1 GCA_903865885.1 uncultured Actinomycetes bacterium
AGTTGATTTCAGAAGGTTTGAAATCCTCTAAAGACGAGGACTAGCAAGGACTTTTTCTACACGAACTCGTATATCGGTTATCAATGCCGGTGCATGCCTATTGACTTGCAAGTAGACCTTGCTTTCGGAAACCACATTCTGACCTGACGCCCAAGGTGCCCACAATAAAATTGTTCCAACGACATAAAAAAGAATTACATATTTACCTACCTCGAGTATCGCACCGAGAACAGAATCAATAAAACGTAGGGGTCCACGTATAAGAGTAAATTTCAAAGCCTTTGCAATCTGTGTTCCCACCCATGCAGCAGCGTATGCGCCAACAATGATTGCAAGGATTAGCCAACCACTTTGATCGATTTTCACAACAAAATACATTGCTGCTACGCCACCTGCAAGAAAGAATGCCGTACGAAGAATTGTCGTGAGCAAACCATTCTTATATCCATTAAAGAGTGCACCTAGCGCAACGACGAGAAAGATTGCATCAAAAATCATTTGACTCCTAGGTACTTAATGACGTCGAGTTGGATCTCCTCTGGTGAGTGAAAAGGTCCATACTTCTTATGAACAACCGTGCCAGAGGCATCGACAAACCAGGTTACAGGCACACCCATTCCAAATTTTCCTCGAGTGCTTCCATCAGCATCGTAGAGAATTGGCCATGTCATGCCATGGGTTGTGACAAATTTTCTTGCAACCGCAGGGCTCTTCTCTTCAACATCCACGCCAATGAGTTGTACGCGATCTCCATATTGAGCAAGGAAATGTGCAAAGTGCGGAAGCTCTTGCTTGCATGGCTCGCACCATGAGCCCCAAACATTTATCAACGCCGGACCAACAATCGAATCAACTGCGACCCCTGCTGTTCCATCAAGACAATCAAGTGCCTTGCCAGTGCTGGTCTTTACTTTTATCGAAGCACAGTTGACGACTTCGCCTTTAATGGGAATGGGTTGAGTGAGTGAGCAGCCAGTAAGTGTGATGAGAGAGAGTGCGAATATCAGGAGCTTCTTCATCGAAAATCCTTATCTGTCTTTACTAACAGTTTAGCTTTCTCTCTATCCATCTCGCCGATTCCAACTGATGGGCAAATCTTTGCTACAGGGCATGCGCCACATGCAGGTTTACGAGAATGACAGATGCGACGACCATGCCAAATCATTCGTTGAGAGAGATTGGTCCACTCTTTCTGTGGAATCAATTCACCAACTTCATGTTCAACTTTGACGGGGTCCATTGAGGTGGTCCATTCGAATCGACGCGAGAGTCGACCAAAATGTGTATCAACGGTAATTCCCGGAATATCAAATGCATGACCTAAAACAACGTTGGCAGTTTTTCTTCCCACACCTGGGAGAGTGATGAGTTCTTCCAGAGAAGAGGGAACTTCGCCATCGAATTCTTCAACTAATTTCCTTCCAAGTCCTTTGAGGTGTCTGGCCTTAGCGTGATAGAAACCTGCTGAGAATATGTATTCCTCAATCTCTGCAAGAGGAGCCTTTGCATAATCTTTCGCCTTCTTATACTTCTTAAAGAGCGCTGGCGTAATGGTGTTAACTCTCTTATCAGTGCACTGCGCTGAAAGAACAACGGCCACGATCAGCTCGAGAGGATTCTTAAAATCTAATTCACAGCGAATCTCAGGGTACGTCTTGGTCAAAATTCGATAGATGGCCTTGGCATCTTTACGATTTTTGCTATCGGCGACCATATGAGTAAAGTACCCATGTGCCACAAGAAGATGAAGTCGTACGACGCGCCCCGCTCTTTACAGCCCTTGATGATGCTCAAGCAGCATCGCTTCGCGCCTCCATGGATTCAGTGAAGATCAGCAAGGGTGGAATCCTCTTTAAAGAAGGCGATGAGGGCGAACACGTCTACGTCATCGTCAATGGAAAGCTCAAGCTCGGTACTTCAAGCGGCGACGGACGCGAAAACCTTCTTTCAATTCTCGGCCCCGGCGAAATGTTTGGCGAGCTATCTCTCTTCGATCCAGGCCCACGTACATCAACTGCCACAGCGGTCACCGATGCAAAGCTCTTATCTCTTAGCCACGAGAAGTTAATTCCTTGGCTTAAAGGAAATCCAGAAGTTTCACTTCACCTTCTTGCTCGTCTTGCTCAGCGATTACGCCGCACCAATGAAGCAGTGGGCGATCTCGTCTTCTCAGATGTTCCAGGTCGCGTAGCAAAAGCTCTTATGGATCTCGGCTCACGTTTTGGAAAGCAGACCGATGAAGGTCTCTTTGTTCACCACGACCTCACACAAGAAGAGCTTGCTCAACTTGTCGGCGCATCACGCGAGACAGTAAATAAAGCTCTCGCAGATTTTGCGGGTCGCGGATGGCTCAAGCTCGATGGTCGCGCAGTTTTGATTACAGATG
>CAIPLJ010000082.1 GCA_903865885.1 uncultured Actinomycetes bacterium
CAATTGAGGAAAGAGAGATGTTGCAATCACAAGAGTGATTCCGATTTCATAGATGAATGAAGGCGTTACGCGAAGCAATCTGTGAGGGCTTGTCAGAGAAGTAGCTGCTCCGAAGAGAGCGATCATCGCTGCGATGATGACACCCTCGTGTAAGGAAGATGAAAGCCTCTCCATAGTTACTGCGCCCCCGATACGAATTCCGGGCATCCATGTTGGAAGGTGGAGAATTGGAATTGTAAAGAGAGTTCGTCCAGGTATCGGAACTCCAATCAAAATTCCAACCACAGTACGAATTGCAAGGATCGTTGCGCCAATTCGTAATGAGAGCGCAAAGCTCATATTCCAGGGAGATCCATCACGGCGAATATAGACAAAGATTGCCACTGCACCCACGATCGCAAGAGCGATATAGGCGCTATCGAGTGCGACTACTCCAAATGCCAGGAGTATCGCCGCAATCCACAAGGTCAGTGGATGCAGTGGCTTTCTCATAGAACTACTTCTTCACAAGTGCGGCTGGCGTTTGAATTTCCACGCCGCACTCCTTCTTTGGATATCCATTGAGTCCGCAGATGAGACCAGAGGAATTTGAACGAACCTTAATTATCTGTCCAAGCACATCTATACCTTGAGAACTCTTGGCTGTAGTTACGCATTGCACTATCGGCTTCTGAACTTTTTCGCCTTTGGGCGCATAGGCAGGATTTCCAAATTCGATGACAAGGGCGATTCGTTTTGTATCTGGATCTGCCTTCGTTGCACCACAAATTGATGTAAAACTTGGCTTTGTTGTCGGTGCAACCGATGGAACGTCATCGCTACTAAAGACAAATGACCATCCTTCGACAGCGCCATCTGCGATATCAACGGTGGGTCCAGTCATTGCAGCTTTCCAATGAGATGTACCTGGTGCTGATTGGAAGTAGCCCCAGTATCGCCAGCCCTTTGTTGCAGCATGCGATGCGGGAATTGAGATGAGTTGAGATGAGATGAGAAGAAGCGCAATAGCAATCTTCTGATGTGGTGCTTTCACAGTGTGAACTCCTAAAAAGAAGAGTCTCACAGGGGTAGCTCGCTAGCGGTCGGCTGATTGCGCCAAATACCTTTGGACTACACCCCGCAAACCTCGGCGGGTGTTGGTCACGTGCAAATATCTATGTAGGTAATCCGACTTGAACAGTTCACGCGCGTGGACAGTCTTACGGTTGCGGGTCAGCGTCGGAATTGCACCGAACTTCCCCTACAGAGATATCTATGAAGTTGTTTGCGAAGGAAACCACAGCAAATTGATGTTGGCAACTCACCACGCTTATGCCTAAGGTGTCGCTATGGAATATAGACGCCTTGGCAGTACCGGTATGTATGTCTCTGAAATCTCTTATGGAAACTGGATTACTCATGGATCCCAAGTAGAGACTGAAGCGGCCGTTAAATGTGTGCGAGAAGCACTGAACCAGGGAATCACAACTTTCGATACAGCAGATGTATATGCAGGCACCAAGGCAGAAGTAGTACTCGCAAAGGCACTTAAAGGTGTTCGTCGTGAATCGTATGAACTCTTCACGAAGGTTTACTGGCCAACTGGTACTGGAAAGAATGATCGTGGACTATCGCGCAAGCACATCATGGAGTCATGTAACGCATCGCTCAAGCGCCTGAACACTGATCACATCGATCTCTATCAAGCCCATCGTTTTGATGTTGAGACGCCACTAGAAGAAACACTCAGCGCCTTTGATGATCTGATTCGTCAAGGCAAAGTGAGTTATATCGGTTTCTCTGAATGGAATGCACAGCAGATTTCAGCTGCTCTTAAGATTCAAGATGCTCGTGGGTACAACCGTTTTGTTTCTAGCCAGCCTCAATACTCAGCGCTATGGCGCGTGATTGAAGCCGAAGTTGTTCCACTTTCACGAAAAGAAGGAATCGGCCAGATCGTATGGTCGCCAATGGCTCAAGGCGTACTGACCGGAAAATATCTTCCGGGTAAGAAGCCACCTGCTGGCTCACGAGCCACAGATAAGAAGAGCGGGGCAAACTTTATTTCTCGCTTGATGTCTGATGAGATTTTGACAGCTGTGCAGAAGTTGAAGCCAATTGCTGAAGGACTTGATCTTTCTATGTCGCAACTGGCCTTGGCCTGGGTATTGAGCAATGACAATGTCTCTTCAGCAATCATGGGAGCCACAAAGCCTTCTCAAGTGAAAGAGAATGTAAAGGCATCAGGAGTAAAACTCTCTGCTGATGTCGTGAAGGCGATCGACAGTGCACTTGGAAACTTGCCTGAGCGCGATCCAAAGAAGAACGAGAGTCCTAACCCTCGCGCTTAATTACGTTAGAAGGATTGACCAGCTTTGATTGCAGGCTTTGGTGTGCGCATTCTGCGCATCTGAGTTGATCGAAGCCATCCGTACATCCCGATTCCCTTGAGCGCAGCTCCTGGGAATTTAACGCTGACTTCGCTCTTTAATTTGCGAGTGAGCAGGAATCCGTCAATGACCGAAACTAAGAGAACCGTATACATAATGGCAATGCTTCCAATTTGAAAAATTGGGCTTGGGATGAGCGTTAAGAAGAGAACGATAAAAATTACAGGAAGAAAATATTCACCGATTGAGCGACGAGCATCGACATAGTTACGGACGAATTTCTTGACAGGTCCTTTATCGCGCAACGGAAGTGCGCTCTCGTCACCACGCATATAGGCGGCGCGTTGTGCAACACGAGCACTCTTTGCTGCATCTTTTGCGCGCTGCTTCTCAGCCTTTGTTGATGCTGGAGCGAGGGAGGAAACCTTACGAGCGGCTTCTGCCTCTTTGCGCTTTGGAGTAGGACGGCCTTTTTTATTATCAGTTGCTTCGGACATGAGTCGAACTATAGAGCGAGCATCTGCTCGAGCGCTAACTTTGAATATTTCGCCACACGC
>CAIPLJ010000083.1 GCA_903865885.1 uncultured Actinomycetes bacterium
CCAATGGTCGTCCTTCTTCGCGCCCATCTTCATCTTCTTCCCGTCCACCTTCTGGCAGACCTTCATCGACAGGTCGCCCATCTTCATCGCGTCCTTCATCTTCGCGTCCACAATCTCGCGACGAACGCCCTGCTCGGGGCGGGCGCGATGATCGCGCTGGTGCTTCGCGCCAAGTCTCACAAGGTCGTGAAGTCAGCGATCCACGCGGGTTTCGACCAGCTCCACAAGAGCGCGACCAATCTCGAATTCGTCCACGTATCTTCGAACCCGATATCCCTGAAGATGTCACGGGTGAAGAGCTAGAGAAGAGTGTTCGCGCAGAGTTGCTCAGTCTCTCTGCAGAAAATGCAAAGGTTGTTGCGCGACATATGGTCTGCGTCAATCTCTATATGGATGTCGATCCAGAGCTCTCACATAAGCATGCAGTCGCTGCCGCGCATCACGCAGGTCGCCTTGCAGTAGTGCGTGAGACTGCTGGATATGCCGCCTATCGCGCAGGTCATTATGAAATTGCACTAAAAGAGTTACGCGCATCGAACCGAATCTCTGGCGATGTTTCAATGTGGCCAGTAATGGCAGATTGCGAACGAGGACTTGGAAATCCTCTGAAAGCCCTGAATTTGGCTGGTTCTGACGAGGTCAAGCGATTGGCAAAGCCTGAAGAAATCGAAATGCGCATTGTTGCATCTGGTGCGCGCCGCGATCTTGGAGAGTTTGATGCAGCCGTTGTAACGCTGCAATGTAAAGAGTTGAAGAATGAGAATGAAGAGTGGGCCCTTCGCCTTCGCTACGCATATGCCGACGCACTCGATGCAGCGGGGCGAAAGGAAGAATCACGCGAATGGTTTCTCAAATGTGCCGACCTCGACCCCGATGAATTAACAGATGCTCTCGAGCGTTCTGAGAGCTAAATAGATATCCACATATATTTGGATCTTTCTAAAATATGTCAGACCGATAGCCAATCATCGCCCTTTCATTGACTGAAAGGAAATATATGGCCGCCACAAAGAAAGTCGAAAAAGCTTCCACTCGAATCGAGGAGGAAGAAATTGATTACTCACTCAACGATCTCCTTCTGCGAGGTCGCGTCTCTGCGCCTGCGACAACTAAGGAGCTACCGAGCGGGGATAAGGTCGTTGAATTCAGATTGATTGTTACCCGCACCGAGCGCGAGGGAGTCGATACCCTCGATATTGCAGCCTGGAGCGCGAAGATGCGAAAAGTTGCACTGACCCTCGAAGGAGATGAATGGATTGAAGTGTCAGGCTCCATTCATCGTCGTTTCTGGCAGAGCCCGACAGGTGTTGCAAGCCGGTGGCAGATTGAGGCGGCTGAGATTCTCCGCCTTTAACGCAATGAACTCGATACTCTAGGGCTATGGCAAAGTCACCGGCAGCAGAGCTCTTCTCTACGCTCAAGAGTTATGCGCAGAAGCTCTCTGATGGCGAACGCACCCCTTCCGAGATCGCATCAGCGCTCAATGATTGGGCACATGAAAGCGCCGAATCAGTCCGCGGCAAGATTCACGAGGAAGTTGAGACGGCTGTACTTAAGATGGGCTTTGTAAAGCGCGAAGAGTTCGATGCCTTAGCGAGAGAAGTAGCATCACTAAAAAAGCCAAAGAAGTCGACAGCAAAGAAGACAGCCGCAAAGAAAATTGTTAGAAAGAGCGCACCTAAGAAGAAGGCAGTGAAGCGATGAGCGAAGAGCAAGAAGTAAACCTCGTACAGGATGTTCGCAACGAGCTGGAAGAGATTGATGCCAGTGATCTCACTGAACACTCTGCTCGCTTTGAAGCCCTCCACGAGAAGCTGCAGGAATCTCTCAAATCGATCGATAATCTCTAAGAACCCTTCATGAAGACACGTCTGGATGCAGAACTCGTTCGTCGCGAACTCGCGCGTTCGCGTGAGCATGCAGCCGATCTCATCGAGTCACGTTCAGTACTCGTTGGTGGAATTCCTGCGACAAAGCCAGCCACACAAGTTGATGCTGAAACTTCGATAACGATTCAAGGCGATCGAGATGATTTTGTATCTCGTGGCGGCCACAAACTTGCTGGCGCACTCGATGCTTTCACAGGCGTTGCAGTTGAAGGTAAGACATGTCTTGATGCTGGCGCATCCACTGGTGGCTTCACCGATGTTCTCTTGCGACGCGGTGCCACACTCGTTGTTGCAGTCGATGTTGGTTACGGACAACTCGCATGGGAACTTCGCCAAGATCCGCGAGTTAAGATTTTAGATCGCACCAATATTCGACACCTGACAGGCGAACAAGTGGGCGAAGATATCGACCTCGTTGTTGCAGACCTTTCGTTTATCTCACTCGCACTAGTTCTCCCGGCGCTTGCTGCAGTCTCCAAAGCGGATGCCGACTTTGTCTTGATGGTCAAACCTCAATTTGAAGTCGGTCGCGAGAAGTTAGGTGCAGGGGGAGTCGTGCGCGATCCCGCACTTCGCCGTTCAGCGGTTCTCGATGTCGCAGAGGCTGCATACGATGTAGGTCTTGGAACAATGGGAATCGCAGCAAGTCCACTACCAGGGCCGGCCGGTAACGTTGAGTACTTCCTCTGGCTTCGTCGCGGAGCGCCTGCAATTGATGAGAACGAATTAGATA
>CAIPLJ010000084.1 GCA_903865885.1 uncultured Actinomycetes bacterium
CGATTATTACCAATCCTAAGAAGGCAGCCGATGCGCTGACATGGGTTGTCCGCGAAATGGATCTTCGGTATGAAGATTTGGCCACATTTGGCTTTAGACATATCGATGATTTCAATAAAGCGGTACGTGCGGGAAAAGTTGTTGCACCGCCAGGATCAGATCGCGTTGTAGAGCCATACCCTTACCTACTTGTCATTATTGATGAGCTCGCGGACTTGATGATGATTGCAGCCCGCGAAGTTGAAGAATCAGTTGTGCGCATTACCCAGTTGGCTCGTTCTGCCGGTATCCACCTTGTACTTGCAACGCAGCGCCCATCAGTAGATGTTGTTACCGGATTGATTAAAGCCAATGTTCCTTCACGACTTTCCTTTGCAACGTCCTCACTAGCCGACAGTCGAGTTATTCTCGATAGCCCAGGGGCGGAAAAACTCATTGGACAAGGTGATGCGCTCTTTATTCCAATGGGTGCAAGTAGAGCAATTCGAATTCAAGGCGCGTATGTATCTGAGCGAGAAATCGAAGCTGTGACGAACCATGTGAAGAAGCAACTTGCTCCACGTTATCGAAACGATGTTACGCAGGTTCCGCAATCAAATAAGAATTTAGATAAAGAGATCGGGGATGATTTAGATATTTTGATCCAAGCTGTTGAATTAGTTGTTGGTACACAATTTGGGTCAACATCAATGCTTCAACGTAAGTTGCGTGTGGGATTTGCAAAGGCTGGCAGATTGATGGATCTCATGGAGTCTCGTGGAATCGTTGGCCCGTCTGAAGGGTCCAAGGCTCGAACAGTGATGGTAAAGCCTGACGAACTCGATTCAGTCTTGGCAACGCTTCGCGATTATTGAATTCGAGATTAATTCTGGGTGCCTTTTAGGGGTGAAATAACCGAATAGGGGTCACTTCCTATATTAACTATGCAGGTCTAAAGTTAGAATTAAGGCTCTCACCTCACACAGTCAGGCGGCCAATTAGATGACTCTCGGCAGAACAATTCGCGATGCTCGCGAAGCTGCACGCATGAGTATTGCCGCGCTCTCGGAGGCAACGAGTATTCGCATCGGTCTCTTAACTGAGATGGAGGCAAATAATTTTAAACACTGTGGCGGAGATACATATGCACGAGGCCACCTACGTAACATCGCAGTTCTCATAGGACTAGAACCCCAAATTTTAATTGATTTGTATAACGATCAACATGCGGCCGAAAGTCAGCGGATTCAAGATTCATTAATCGATAACAATGTGATGCAAGTTCCACGCGAGAAGAAATCGTTATCCTGGAAAGTTCCAGCTGTAGCCTCTATTTTGATTCTAGGAGTAATCGGAGTTGTTCAAATTGTGATTTCAAATCAGGAATCAACTCCAACGACCACTCCAACAATTTCGGCTAGCGCTTCTCCATTGGTATCTTCAACCCCAAGTGCAACGCCCACCACCTCGGTAGTTGCTGCTCCATCTACCGCAGCAATGCATGGTCCGGTTTCTTTGGTCGTATCAGCACCACGAGGAAACTCATATATCGACATCATTGTTGACGGTAAAGATGTTGAAAAGGGATCGATATTCCAAGGTGAAACCAAGTCGTATAAGGGATCCACGGCAATCAGTGTCTATTTCAGCAACCCTGCAGGTCTTGATGTGACCTACAATGGAAAGCTACTTGCGCCTTTGGGCGGTCAGAACGAAGAGGTTCGACGTACATTCCGCTAACATCACCTCATGTCCCGCACCGTTGCAATTGTCACGATGGGCTGTGCTCGTAATGAAGTCGACTCCGAAGAGCTCGCTGGACGTTTAGAGGCAGATGGCTGGACTCTAGTTAGCGATGTGGAATTAGCAGAAGTAGCAGTCGTAAATACCTGTGGATTTATTGAATCTGCAAAGAAAGATTCCGTTGATGCACTTCTTGAAGCCAATTCGCTCAAAGGTCACGGAGTAACTCGTGCGGTAGTTGCTGTGGGTTGCATGGCAGAGCGATACGGCAAGGAACTTGCCGATGCCCTCCCAGAAGCAGATGCAATCTTAGGTTTCGATGATTACCAAGATATTTCTGGGCGCTTGCAATCAATTATCAGTGGAAACTCGCATGCTCCGCATACTCCTCGCGATCGCCGAGCGTTGCTTCCGATTGCACCTGTCGAACGTGCAGCAGTGCGCGATGAAAGCTTTGCATCTGCAGTTGGTGCAGGCGGCTCACTCTTTCGAAAGAGATTGGGTGATGCGCCATGGGCCCCGCTCAAAATTGCATCAGGGTGTGATCGACGCTGTTCATTTTGTGCTATTCCATATTTCCGAGGATCGTTTATCTCGCGCAGGCCGACAGAGATTTTGCAAGAAGGACTATGGCTGGCCCAACATGGCGTAAGTGAACTATTTCTTGTTAGTGAAAATACAACATCATATGGAAAAGATTTGGGCGACCTTAAACTGATGGAGAAGATTCTCCACGAATTTGCCGAGATCGAGGGAATCGAACGTATTCGGCTTTCCTATCTTCAGCCAGCAGAGATGAGACCTTCACTCTTGCAGGCAATGATTGAGACCGAGAAGGTTGCGCCGTACTTCGATCTTTCTTTCCAACATACCAGTCCAACAGTGTTGCGTCGAATGCGACGATTCGGAGATTCAGAGAAGTTCCTCCATTTGATTTCACAGATAAGAGCGCTCTCACCTGAGGCTGGCATCAGATCTAACTTCATTGTGGGATTTCCAGGCGAGACAGAAGCTGACTACAACGACTTAGCTGAATTCATCACCGCAGCAAAGCTCGATGCCGTTGGCATATTTGGTTATTCAGATGAAGATAAAACTGAAGCGTTAGACCTTGACGATAAGGTCGCAGAAGAGGTAATTCGAGAGAGAGTAGAGACCCTCTCATCTCTTGCCGATGAAATGGTTTCACTGCGCGCCCAAGCTCGTATTGGCGAACACGTGCGCGTACTCATTGAAGATGCTGAATTACAGGAAGGGCGAGCAGCTCATCAAGGGCCTGAAGTAGATGGCACCACATCATTTATTGGGACTGATTTTGCCACTGGTCAATATGTCGACGCAGTCATAATTGATTCTATGGGCGCTGATTTAGTGGCGGAAGTTCGATGAAGGCTCCAACTTTTATTACCCCAAA
>CAIPLJ010000085.1 GCA_903865885.1 uncultured Actinomycetes bacterium
GATAACTGCCATAATTACGCCCGCAGTACGCCTCCCTAGCTCAGTGGTAGAGCAGCTCACTTGTAATGAGCAGGTCATCCGTTCAATCCGGATGGGGGGCTCCATAATTACTCCACAGCAAGAGGTAAGGAGTCGCAGATGTCAGTTAACTCTTTCCCACACGAATCCTTCGATGATCTCTTGGCAGCAAATGCCGAATATCAAAAGTCTTTCAAATACTCTGAACTCACAGGCTCCGCCGCAAAAGGTCTAGCAATCGTCACATGTATGGATTCACGTATCAATCCATTGTCAGTTGTTGGAATGCGCTCGGGAGATGCCAAGATTCTTCGCAACGCAGGAGCTCGCGTCACTGAGGATGTATTACGTACATTGGTTCTTGCAACCTATTTGCTCAATGTAAATCGTATTTTGGTTATGCCTCATACTGACTGCCGCATGGCGCAGGGCGATGAATCTGCAATTCATAAGCTGATTGAAGATCAGTACGGAGTCAACACTTCAAGTCTTGAATTTAAGACAACCACAGATCAAATGGGTGCGCTCGCAAGTGATATCAATCGTGTGCGTTCGTATCCCCTATTGCGCGAAGGCGTTGTTGTAGCTGGCGCAATTTATGATGTAAAGACTGGGACTATTACTCCCTTTGAAGGCTAATTAGCTAGCAGGGTTAGTACGGCGAATCGGCATCCGAGTTACGGGATAGCTTAAATCCTCTAGAAATTCACGAATCAACAATTGCGCAAGTGCAGGTCTTTCTTTAATAAATTTGTGAGATGTTGCAGGCACAATTGCGAGCTGGCCTAAAGGAATGCTCTCATACAGCTCAACAGTGTGATTATGTTTGATGACATCGTCATCTCCGGCCATAACCATTACAGGGCACTGAATTGATGCTAAATCTGAAGTGCTGAGATTAGGCTCTGACTTTTGAATATCAATCATCTTTTGAATCTTGAGCCCTTGTGTTTCTGGTGCATCAGGTGAAGTTGCGCGGTACTCCTCTTGATTCTCCGCAGAGATAACTCCGTCAAAATCATCGAGATGCGTAACGCCATCTGGATGGAAATTCGCACCTAATGTAATGATGGAACGAACGAGTGCTGGTTGCTGCATTGCGACCATCAACGCGATGATTCCGCCATCGCTATATCCAATGAGATGTGCAGGCTCTTTCACGACTTGTTTCAGATAAGAAATTGCTTCATCGGCTTGGTGTTGGTAGTGAAAGCTCTTTGCTTGGTCACCTGTAAATCCATGACCAGTGCGGTCATAGGCAAAGACATGGAATTCATCTTCGACTGCAGGGAGAATGTATGAATCCCAGTGCGATGTTTGGCTTAAACCACCGTGGAGTAATACAACTGCTTCGCCATTGTTATCCCATTCGTATGAAAAAACCTGATGGCCATCAACGTCGAGATACTGGGGCATTTACAGAGAGTCCATGATGTGGCGATTGCCGCGATCAAATGTTAAGTAGTTCCAAGTCCAGTCAGCCATGGTGCCAACTTTGTTGCGGCCACCAAGAAGATAGAACAAGTGCAGCCATAGCCAGACAAACCAAGCAGGTGCTCCGGCCATCTTGAAGTTCTTCACTTGCACGACTGCCTTGTGGCGACCGATTGTTGCCATCGAACCTTTGTCACGATATTTAAATGGAATCAGCGCTTGTCCTGAAGATTTGCGAAGAATTTGCTTAGCTACCCATTTACCTTGTTGCAGCGCAACTGGTGCAACCATTGGCAGGAATCGGCCATCAGCGCCCTTTGTTCCATTGATATCGCCGATAGCCCAGATATTTGGATAGTGGTTTACTTCAAGATTTTCATCGGTATCGATACGTGAACCTGCAACGGGCAAATTCAATAAGCCAGCGCTTGGTTCTCCCTTAACTCCCGCAGCCCAAATAGTTATCTCGGCGGGAATTGGTTCGCCATCTTTGATAATAATTTGGCGAGGTTTGATTTCGCGCACTGCAGTGTTGGTCTTAACAAAGACGCCTAATTTATGAAGATCTGATTCTGCGCGGGCGGATAACTTCTCGCTAAACATAGGCAAGATACGTGGGCCTGCTTCGATCAAGTAAATATCCATATGGTCTGCAGCATGTGCCATATCGTTTTTGAGCGGTCCTCGCTTGAGTTCGGCTAGCGCGCCAGCCATTTCAACGCCGGTTGGTCCGCCACCAACAACTGCAATAGATAAACGGGTGTTATCTTCAAAGCGACAGAGATCTTCAAAACGTCGCATCACTTCTGCGCGGATCATCAGCGCTTCATGAACGCTCTTCATTCCAAGTCCATGTTCTGTAACTCCAGGAACTCCGAAATCTGCCGTTGCAGAACCGAGAGCAACAATGAGGTGATCAAATTCGAGGACTTCAGAAGAATCTAGTTTTACCGACTTATTTTTATGATCAACAGAGATTGGCGAACCCATTCGGAATTTCACACCGCTCTTGCGAAGTGCTCCACGGACTGGGTGAACAACGTGATCAGCTGCAAGGGCTGCAGTCGAAACCTGATAGAGAAGGGGGAGAAAAGTTTGAAAGTTGTGGCGGTCGACCAGGGTGACATCGGCTTTTCCGGCAAGGGCTCGAGCGGCGTTAAGACCACCAAAACCGGCACCGAGAATTACTACACGTGGTCGAGTAGAAGTTGCCATGAGGTAAGTCTAGGCTCAGTTACATGGATTCGCAGAATCACCAGACACCCTCAGAGGGCCGGCTCTATCTCGTTACAGGTGCATCGGGATACGTTGGTGGTCGACTTGTTCGCGACTTAGTTCGTGAAGGCAAAAAAGTACGCGTATTTGTTCGCGATGCAAAGAAGATTAAGCAACACCCCTGGGCCGACAGGGTAGAAGTTGTTCAAGGAACTGCAACTAATTCGCAAGATCTCGACAGAGCGCTCGCAGGTGTTCATACCGCTTATTACCTTCTGCACTCAATCAATGTGTCAACCGACTTTGAAAGTGTTGAAGCTCAGATGGCAAAGCGCTTTGCAGATTCAGCAGAGGGCGCAGATGTAAAACAAATAATTTATTTAGGTGGCATTGCAAACGATGAAAACCGCAGCAGGCACCTGACTTCACGCATGGATACAGGAAAGAACTTAGCTTCATCATCAGTGCCAGTTCTTGAATTACGCGCAGGCATCATTATTGGATCAGGATCTGCCTCCTTCGAAATGCTTCGCCATTTAACCCACCGCTTGCCGATTATGACAACACCGAAGTGGGTCTCCAATCGCACACAACCCATTGCTATCCGAGATGTTCTCTATTACCTCCGTAGTGCAGCAAATTTAGAGAAACCTCAGGATCGTATCTGCGATATAGGTGGCCCTGAAGTTGTTACCTACGCTGAAATGTTGCAGAAATTTGCGAAGCTTGCTGGCCTGCGCAAACGAATCATCATCCAAGTCCCAGTACTAACACCAAAATTCTCTAGTTTATGGATTGGTCTTGTTACACCGGTGCCAACTTCTCTTGCGCGTCCACTCGTGGAATCACTTATCAGTGAAGTTGTTGCCGATCCACACAAGAGCGTTACAGAGATCATCCCACTCCCACCAGAAGGCCTTCTCACAGTTTCCCAAGCAATTGAATTAGCCCTTACTCGTGTTGCAGAAAATCATGTTGATTCCCGATGGTCCGATGCAGCGCATCCAACTGCGCCATGGCAGAAAGCTCAGAGCGATCCTGATTGGGCTGGCGAATTAATGCTGAAAGATCATCGTGAAATCACAACGGATGTTCCGCTTGCAAAAATTTGGGAACAGATTGAAGGAATCGGTGGAGAACATGGCTGGTTCGGTTCCGGGTGGTTGTGGTACCTGCGCGGATTACTCGATCGCATGGTCGGTGGAGTTGGGTTGCGTCGCGGTCGTCGCGACCCCGTGCATTTGCGAACCGGAGATAGCGTTGATTTCTGGCGGGTAGAAGAGATCGAACATGGAAAGCAATTGCGACTCTATGCAGAGATGGTTCTACCCGGAAAAGCGTGGCTTGAATTTACTCTGACAGAAAAAAATGGGTCAACATTTATTTCGCAAGATGCGAGCTTTGCACCACGTGGATTAGGCGGCCAGCTTTATTGGTATGCGGTTTCACCATTTCACTTCTTTATCTTTCCTACAATGCTGCGCAATATTGTGAAAGCTGCCCGTAAATCCCACACTTTGTAGTGACTCCAATCTAAGATTGGCTACATGTCTGCGCTAGAAAATAATGAGACGGCCGGTTCTTCATTGACCGATCTCGAAACGCGCATCCTCGAATTCGAACGCAACTGGTGGCGCTTTGCAGGTGCAAAAGAGACTGCAATTAAAGAGCTCTTTGACCTCACAGCTCCTCGTTATTACCAATTACTGAACGACCTCATCGATCGCGACGATGCCCTCGAGGCCTCTCCGATGTTGGTCAAGCGCCTTCGCCGTCTGCGCGAAGCGCGTATGCAAGCCCGCACAGCCCGCTAAATCCCCCCAAGCCCTCCCGTTTTGCGCGAGGGAATAGAAGGCCGTAGATTTGGCGTTAGCACTCGAGGGTCGAGAGTGATAACTGCGCCAAAAGGTTCCCGATTGGCGCTAACAAGATCGACTCAGTTTCAATCGATATATAGGAGCTAACAACTATGGCAAAGCAAATTGCCTTTAATGAAGAAGCCCGCCGCGGTTTAGAGCGCGGAATGAACGTACTCGCAGATGCAGTCAAGGTAACCCTTGGGCCCCGCGGACGTAACGTCGTACTTGAGAAGAAGTGGGGCGCACCAACTATTACCAACGATGGCGTCTCTATCGCAAAAGAGATTGAACTCGATGATCCATGGGAGAAGATCGGCGCAGAGCTCGTTAAGGAAGTTGCTAAGAAGACAGATGATGTCGCAGGCGATGGAACAACGACAGCAACCGTTCTGGCTCAAGCCCTCGTTCGCGAAGGACTTCGCAACGTTGCTGCGGGATCAAACCCAATGGCACTTAAGCGCGGAATCGAGAAGGCAGTAACTGCAATCGTGACCGAACTTGGCGCAATGGCAAAGAGCGTTGATTCCAAGGAACAGATTGCAGCAACTGCATCAATTTCTGCAGCAGATGCAACTATCGGCGAGATGATCGCTGAGGCGATGGATAAGGTCGGTAAAGAAGGCGTTATCACCGTTGAAGAGTCAAATACATTTGGTCTCGAACTCGAACTCACCGAAGGAATGCGCTTCGATAAGGGTTATGTATCACCATATTTCGTAACAGATACAGATCGCATGGAAGCAGTTCTTGAAGATGCGTACATCTTGATTACCAGCGCAAAGATTGGCAACATCAAGGAGCTTGTACCGATTCTTGAGAAGGTCATGCAATCAGGTAAGCCACTTGCAATCCTTGCTGAAGATATTGAAGGCGAAGCACTTGCAACTCTCGTTGTAAACAAGATCAAGGGAACATTTAAATCAGCAGCTGTGAAGGCGCCAGGTTTTGGAGATCGTCGTAAGGCGATGCTTCAGGACATTGCAATCCTTACAGGTGCAACAGTGATCTCTGATGAAGTTGGCCTCAAGCTCGAAACAGCTGGCCTTGAACTTCTTGGTCGCGCTCGCAAGGTTGTTATCTCTAAGGAAGAGACAACAATCATCGAAGGTCTCGGAGATGAAGCGCAGCTCAAGGGTCGCGTTACACAGATCCGTACCGAAATCGAAAACTCAGACTCTGATTACGACAAAGAAAAGCTTCAAGAGCGCCTTGCAAAGCTTGCTGGAGGAGTTGCTGTCATTAAGGCAGGAGCTGCAACAGAAGTTGAACTTAAAGAGCGTAAGCACCGCATCGAAGATGCAGTGCGCAATGCAAAGGCTGCAGTAGAAGAAGGAATTGTTGCCGGCGGCGGCGTTGCTCTTCTTCAAGCTGGAAAGATTGCACTTGCAAAGCTTTCACTCGCAGGAGATGAAGCAACTGGCGCTCGCATTGTTGAGTTCGGAATTGAAGCACCACTTAAGCAGATTGCTATTAACGCTGGCCTTGAAGGTGGAGTTGTTGTTGAGAAGGTTCGTAACTTGGAATCAGGTTGGGGACTTAATGCTGCAACAGGTGAATATGTGGACATGATCAAATCTGGAATTATCGATCCAGCAAAGGTCACGCGTTCTGCACTTCAAAACGCAGCATCTATCGCAGCGCTCTTCCTCACAACAGAGGCAGTTATTACAGATAAGCCAGAACC
>CAIPLJ010000086.1 GCA_903865885.1 uncultured Actinomycetes bacterium
CCTTCGCCCAGATGGAAAGACACAAGTAACTATTGAATATGATGGCGATAAGGCTGTCGCACTCGACACCGTTGTTATCTCTAGCCAGCACTCTGAAGATGTAGATGTGATGAAGCAGTTGACTCCAGAGATTATTGCCCAAGTAATTGATCCAATCTTGGCGAAGATTGATCTTCCACGTAAGAATCTTAAAACTTTAATCAATCCCACCGGTCGTTTTGTTATCGGTGGACCTATGGGCGATGCAGGTCTGACTGGTCGCAAGATTATCGTTGACACATATGGCGGAATGGCTCGCCATGGTGGTGGAGCCTTCTCTGGTAAGGATCCTTCTAAGGTCGATCGCTCTGCTGCCTATGCAATGCGTTGGGTGGCAAAGAATGTAGTGGCTGCGGGACTTGCGCGTCGCTGCGAAGTTCAAGTCGCATACGCAATTGGAAAGGCGCAGCCTGTAGGTGTCTTTGTTGAGACATTTGGAACTGAGACAGTTCCAGTGCAGAAGATTCAAGATGCTGTGACATCTGTCTTCGATCTTCGACCAGCTGCAATCATTCGTGATCTCGACCTCAAGCGTCCGATTTACTCAGCTACCGCTGCTTACGGCCATTTCGGTCGCGAACTTCCTAACTTCACATGGGAAGTAACAAATCGCGTTTCGGAATTGCAAGCAGCAGTTAAATAGATTTAGGCACTTAAAGTGGCAGTTGTGCGGCCACTACGCCTGAAGACTGAGGTTGTTCCACGTAACAACAGCGTCAGTGCAGCCAATCTTCCTGTAGTACGTGTGTGGGTTGATAACGGGATCTATCACCTCGATGGCGCATACGATTATTTGGTTCCCGAATCGCTGAGCGCGCTTATCTCTGTTGGAGTACGCATTGAGGTTCCATTTAATTCGCGCACGGTCGAAGCGATAGTTCTTGAAAGGCTTCCCGAGAGTCCGAGCACTAAGCTCAAATACATCGTCAAGGTAATCTCTCCAATACCCGTAGCCACGCAGATAACCCTTTCCTTGATCGCAGCAGTATCAAAGCGATGGGCTGCACATCCATATGACGTCATACGCTCGGCTATTCCACCACGGGCGGCAAGTGTTGAGAAAGAGCAATTCGAGCCTTCGTTCGCGAAGATCAAGATCGGCAAACCATCACGAAGTTATCTGCAACTGCCACCTTTTGCGCAAGAGTCAGCAATCATCGCAGATCATATTAGGGTAAGTAGCAGAGACGGTCGGGTCCTAGTCATTGTTCCCGAAAGCCGTTTCGTTGATCAGATATGCAATCTTTATCCCGGTGCAATCTCTATCGATTCTTCGCTCGACCGTACTACTAGATATCGTAATTTTCTCAAGGCAGTCCATGGCTCTGCAGATATCTTTGTGGGAACCCGTAGCGCGATCTTTGCGCCGATTCCAGGCCTCACACGCATTGTCGTTGCAGATGAAGGTTCAGAGAATAGTTATGAGCGACGATCACCTGGATGGAATGTTCGAGATGTTGCCATACTGCGTTCGCAGATTGAGAAGCTCTCCTTAGATTTCATTGGCTATTCACCTAGCTCAGAGATTTCCAGGCTCATAGAGTTGAAGTGGATTACCTATAGTGCAGTCCGTAACAAGGTCCCTGTCCAGAATTTCCAACAGAGTACGAGCGAATTATTACCAGGACGCATAATTTCGCAAGTACGCAAAGCGCTACAGAAAGGTCCAGTACTTTTTGTCGCCTCACGCAAGGGTTATTCGCAAGCGCTCTCGTGTGCGCGTTGTCGCAATGTCGCTCAATGCGAATGTGGAGGTCGACTCTTTAAGA
>CAIPLJ010000087.1 GCA_903865885.1 uncultured Actinomycetes bacterium
ATGAAAGAGGTTGCAATCGCTGAAGTGCAATCTTGGTTACCTCTCATGAACGTTTTACTTCTCAATGAAGAAGAGGCTATTTATCTCTCGGGGCAAAGTGATATTGAGAAAGCGCTCAATCATCTACTTCACGATTGTCAGACCGTTGTGATCAAACGAGGTTCTCATGGAGCAATTGGGAAATCTCGAGGTAGCGAATCTGTATCCATCCCCGCAATTCCAACAACTGTTTCAGATACAACTGGAGCCGGAGATGCATTTGCTGCAGGATTTATTTCACATTTCACCATCAATCATGACTTAACCAGAGCTTTAATGGCTGGAGCCGAGGTTGCAGCCCGATGTGTTGCAATCGTTGGGGCTAGACCGCGTGTAGGTACCAAGGTTTAGCACTATCGCTTGGCAGAATACGCGACATGGCAACGAAGAAGGCAGCACCACCAAAGAAATCAGCAAAGGTCGTAGGACCTAAACCTGGAGAATTTCCTGGCAAGATCGTTGATATCGATGTCTCTTCAGAAATGTCTGAATCATTTCTCGAGTATGCATACTCGGTAATTTATTCACGTGCACTCCCCGATGCGCGTGATGGACTTAAGCCTGTACATCGCCGCATCCTTCATCAGATGAGCGATATGGGTCTTCGCCCAGAACGTGGCCACGTTAAAAGTGCACGTGTAGTCGGTGAAGTAATGGGTAAGTTGCACCCCCACGGTGACTCAGCAATTTACGATGCGCTCGTTCGTATGGCGCAATCTTTCTCCATGCAACTTCCTCTCATCGATGGCCACGGAAACTTTGGCTCACTCGATGCCGGTCCTGCTGCCATGCGTTACACCGAAGCACGTCTTGCATCTGCTGCGATGTCGATGGTTGCAGAGGCAGATGAAAATACAGTCGACTTTGGCCCAAACTACGACGGCCAGCTCGCTGAACCACTCGTACTTCCAGCAGCATTTCCCAACCTTCTCGTTAACGGTGGTTCTGGAATCGCAGTAGGTATGGCGACAAATATGGCGCCACACAATCTTGGCGAAGTAATCGCCGCGACAAAATTCTTGATTGATAATCCAAAAGCAACGCTCAATCAATTGATGAAACATATGCCTGCACCAGATTTCCCAACCGGCGGTGAAATCGTCGGTCTCGATGGTGTTCGCGAGGCATATGCAACAGGTAAGGGCTCCTTCAGAGTTCGTGCATCTGTTGAAATTTCCAAAGTCACCTCTCGCAAGATGGGGCTCGTAATCAAAGAACTTCCCTTTAACGTGGGTCCTGAAAAGATTGTTGAACGTATTGCAGATCTTGCTAAGGCGAAGAAGATTCAAGGTATCTCCGACATCATCGATCTCACCGATGGTCAGACAGGTACAAACGTAGTCATCGAACTTAAGAATGGTTTTGAACCAGAAGATGTACTTGAAAAGCTCTTCAAGCTCACTCCTATGGAAGATGCCTTTGCTATCAACGCGGTTGCACTCGTTAAGGGCAAGCCACAGACGCTTGGCCTCAAAGAACTTTTACAGGTATTTATCGACCACCGCATCGAAGTAGTACGCCGCCGTTCAGAATTTCGCAAGGCAAAGGCTGAAGATCGCCTTTCTCTCGTAGATGGATTGCTCAAAGCAATTATCGATATCGATAAAGTCATCAAGATTATTCGCGGCAGTGATGACGCAGCCGCTGCAAAAGAGAAGTTGATTAAGGATTTCAAACTCAATGACGAGCAGGCTACCTATATCTTGGATATGCCACTTCGCCGCTTAACAAAGATGAGCAAGCTTGAACTGGAAACAGAATCTAAAGAGTTAAAGGCAGTTATTGCAGCCCTTGCCACTCTCCTCAAGAGCGAAGATGCAATACGCAAGCAGGTATCTGAAGAACTCACTGCCGTTGGAAAATCTTTCGCAGTTCCTCGCAGAACCCGTATCGGCGCTAGCTAGTCAAAGTCACATGACCTGCGGTCATTGACTTCAATAGTTTTAGCGCGGCAGTAAGACTGCCGTTCCCTTTTCGTGCGGCAAGAATTCGAGTACGTGGTGTGGAAGTGCCTTTGCAAATTCTTCAGCTAAATTGCGCTCTCCATCTCGACCAGCGTCATCAATCACAACGATGGCGCGGGGGCTTAACTTTGATAGGCATTCGGCAAGCGCGGGATGGCGGGCACGATCGTTCTTAGATCCTGGGGGCCCATCGATAAAGAGAATATCGATTGCAGAAATATCGCCAAATTTCGAAAGGTCATACCACTCGACACCTGATGAATGAGGAGCCAGAGGTGCTACACGTACATCCACATTTGTAATTCCATGGGATGCAAGCATCTGCCGAGTCTTAAGCGCATACTCTGCAGAGTTATCGATACTGATCACAGTGGCTTGTGGTGCACTCTTTGCAAGAACGAGAGTCGACATTCCAGAACCTAAATCAAGAATCTTTTTGGGGGATTTTGTTCGAGCATAATCTAAGAGTGTGAGCAGGACATCTGGAGATGCAGCCCAGCTACGAGTTGATGGAATAGGTGCTGAGAGATTGAGCAGATTAAGGAGTTGGGCATAGAACTCACTTTGACGATAGTGCTGCCATGCAGCCTCACTCTGTGATTTCGCAATGCGACGTGCATCTCTTTCTGGCGCAACCAATTTGATGAGTTTTCCATTAATGAGTCGCATCATTCGCACTTGGTAGATTGCTACAGCCAGAATTAATAGCGAAATTAGAATGAGAAGTGCGTTCATGGCGTGAATTGTAGGGTGATTACAAGTTAGGAGGAATACTGTGGGAGACTTCGCCAAATGATCTCAACATCTGCCCTCGAACTCCGCGCAGGAGCGCGCCTTCTCGTATCGGGCGTCAATGTGCGCATCAATCACGGCGATCGCATTGGGTTCGTTGGCCGTAACGGAGCGGGTAAATCAACTCTTGCCAAAGTCCTTGCCGGAGAAAATCTTCCCGCAGGTGGCGCAGTTCAGCGCACAGGAAAGATTGGTTATCTCCCCCAAGATCCTCGTACCGGTGAAGATCAAGGAACAGCGCTCGATCGCATCTTATCTGCGCGCGATTTAGATCAAATCGCAGCCCGCATGACACAAGTTGAACAAGAGATGGCGACAACAGAGGGTGCAGAGCTCGAAAAAGCTCTCGAGCGTTACACACGCGTTGATGCAGAATTTTCAGCAGCTGGCGGATACGCAGCAACATCAGAGGCAGAAGCAATCGCTACTTCCCTCGGTGTCACAGAAGCTGTCTTTCACAATCAGTTAGACACTCTTTCAGGTGGTCAGCGTCGTCGTATCGAGCTCGCTCGTATTCTCTTTTCAGGAGCTGAAACCCTGCTTCTCGATGAGCCTACAAACCACCTCGATGCTGATTCGATTATGTGGCTTCGCAACTACCTCACCAACTACTCAGGTGGACTGGTCATCATCTCTCACGATGTAAACCTCATTGAAACAGTAGTAAATAAAGTCTTTTACATAGATGGAAACCGAAACGTTATCGACGTCTACAACATGGGCTGGAAGCAATATCTCTTGCAGCGCGAACAAGATGAACATCGTCGCAAGAAAGAACGTGCCAACGCTGAGAAGAAGGCTGAAATTCTGCAGAAGCAGGGCGAGAGAATGCGCGCCAAGGCATCGAAGGCAACTGCGGCGCAAGGAATGTTGCGTCGCGCTGAGAAATTGCGTTCAAGTCTTGAAGATGTGCGGGTCAGTGACAAAGTTGCAAAGTTGCGCTTTCCAACTCCTGCCCCTTGTGGCAAGACTCCCCTATCGGGTGAAGAGCTTTCAAAGAATTACGGATCCCTAGAAATTTTTACCGACGTTTCATGCGTAATCGATAAAGGCTCTCGAGTAGTCATCTTGGGACTTAACGGTGCCGGAAAGACCACTCTTCTTAAGATTCTCGCTAATCAACTCGAATCCGATACCGGAAAAGTTGAACATGGCCATGGTCTCAAGCTCGGTTACTACGCCCAGGAACATGAAATGCTCGACTTCGAGCGAACGATTCTTGAAAATATGATGTCATCAAAAGATGACCTGCGCGAACCAGAAGCTCGCAATGTTCTGGGTTCATTCCTCTTTGTTGGCGATGATGTACATAAGCCGGTCAAGGTACTTTCAGGTGGCGAAAGAACTCGTTTAGCTCTTGCTACCTTGGTTGTATCGGCTGCAAATGTTCTTCTTCTCGATGAGCCTACAAACAACTTAGACCCAGCATCACGCGAAGAAATTCTTGGAGCTCTGACTGAATATCAAGGCGCAGTCATCATGGTTTCTCACGATGAAGGAGCAGTTCAGGCCCTTAAGCCAGAGCGTGTGATTTTGTTGCCTGATGGCGATGAAGATATCTGGAAAGACGAGTACTTCGACTTAGTTTCGATCGATTAAGCAAAAGTAAGTCTTAAGCGTCGATCTGCTCGCGATCGATTTCAGCTGTCGCGATAAATTCTTTACGTGGGGCAACATCTGAACCCATCAAGAGCTCAAACATCTTCTCTGCTGCCTCTCCATCTGGAACAGTGATACGACGTAGCGTGCGCGCATCTGGATCCATTGTTGTTTCGCGGAGCTGATCTGCATCCATCTCGCCCAGGCCCTTATATCGCTGAATTGGTTCCTTCCAGCGCTTTCCTTGCTTCTTCAAATCTGCAGTAACTTTCTTCATCTCATCATCTGAGTATGTGTAAAGGTATTCGCCCTTCTTTCCACCTGCACCCATTGTTTCGATGCGGTGAAGTGGTGGAATAGCTGCAAAGACGCGACCTGCATCGAGCATGGGGCGCATATAGCGATACATCAAGGTGAGGAGCAAGCAACGAATATGTGCGCCATCAACATCTGCATCAGACATCAAGATGATGCGGCCATAACGAGCTTCATCGAGTTCGAAAGATTTGCCAGAGCCTGCACCAATAACCTGAATGATGGATCCACACTCTTTATCATCAAGCATCTGAGAAAGTGATGCCTTCTGCACATTGAGAATCTTTCCGCGAATCGGAAGGATCGCTTGGAATTCAGAGTTACGAGCAGCCTTTGTTGTGCCCAGGGCTGAGTCACCTTCAACGATAAAGAGTTCGGTACGAGTGACATCTTCAGAGCGGCAATCAGAGAGCTTTGTAGGAAGGGAAGAAGATTCAAGTGCATTCTTGCGTCGCTGCAAATCTTTGTGGGCGCGCGCGCTGATACGTGTGCGTGATGCTCCAGCAATTTTTTCCATGATCAACTTGCCGTTGGCCTTATCGATACGACGAGTTGTAGAGAAGAACTCTTTCAACTTATCTGCAACGACAGCGGAGACAATCTTGGTGGCAGCTGCTGTTCCCAGAACTTCCTTTGTCTGACCTTCAAACTGTGGCTCGGACATACGTACTGTGACAACTGCCGTCAGGCCTTCCATGACGTCATCTTTAATGACATCAATTTCATTCTTCTTCAAAATACCCGCGCTACGCATTGCCTCGTTAAATGACTTGGTGATTGCGCGCTCGAAGCCAAGTACGTGAGATCCACCCTTAGGGGTCGCAATAATGTTGACGAATGAGCGCATCGTAGTGTCAAAGCCCATGCCCCATTTCAATGCAATATCGACTTCCATATCGCGCTCGACATCTGTTGAGACCATATGGCCTTTGTCATCGAGTACGGGGACAGTTTCTTGATAATGCCCTGATCCATAGATGCGAATAACTTCACCAACAGGTGCATCAGGCTGCAAGAAATCACAGTATTCAGAGATTCCACCCTTATGGAAGAAGGTCTGCGTGGTCTTCTCTTTCTTGCGGTTATCGTTCACGACAATGGAAAGTCCAGGGACTAAGAATGAAGTCTGTCGAGCGCGCGCATAAATATCTTCAAGGTCTAGCTCTGCATCTTTGAGGAATATCTGGCGATCTGACCACCATTTCGTGCGTGTGCCCGTTACCTTTGCAGAAATCTTTCCAATGGTACGTAGCCCTGATTGCGGTGTGAACTCAGCTTTCGGTCCATCGCCATCAAATACACCTGCAACTCCGCGCTTAAATGACATCCAGTAAATCTTGCCATTACGATCGACTTCAACATCAAGACGTTCAGCAAGTGCGTTCACAACTGATGCACCAACGCCGTGTAAACCCCCGGATGCTGCATAGGAACCGCCACCGAATTTTCCGCCGGCGTGGAGCTTTGTCATTACAACTTCAACACCAGTAAGACCTGTCTTTGGTTCCTTATCTACAGGAATTCCACGACCATCATCGTGAACCTCTACTGAGTTATCTGCCTCAAGATTAATTTCAATATTCTTGCAATGTCCAGCAAGTGCTTCATCGACTGAGTTATCAATAATTTCCCACAGACAGTGCTGCAATCCACGTGAATCGGTGGAGCCGATATACATTCCGGGGCGTTTACGAACGGCATCGAGGCCTTCAAGGACAGCGAGGTCCTTTGCGGTGTAGCTATCTTTAGAATCCACCACTGCTTCGAAATTCAATTGGTCTGCCACGGTGGCAAAGGTTATCTAGCCAATCGTTCGCAACTGCGTAAGCGCGCCGATAAGTCTCATATATTGATAGATGAGGGTGAGATATCTCTAAATATCGATAATTCTGGGCTCAAATCGATAAAAATTTATAAAATTGGAATCTATTTGCCAAGCGGGGAATAAAGAGAACTGGCATGATGTTCCATAGATATACAACAACTTCCCACTAGCGAAACGGAGAGCGCGATGACCGAGCAAGTAATCCTCGAATCCACACCTCTTAATGCCCTTGATCGATGCGATCGATGCGGCGCTCAGGCGTATGTTCGAGCAACACTTCTCTCAGGTGGGGAACTTCTTTTCTGTGCACACCACGGTAAGGAATATGCTGAAAAGTTAAGCACTGTTGCTGCAAATATCCAGGACGAGTCAGAGAAGCTTGTCGAAGTTAAATAATTAGTAGTAAAGAAAAACCCCCTATGCGCTCGCATAGGGGGTTTTCTCTTACTCAATTTTAATCGAGGTAATCGCGCAATGATTGCGAGCGTGATGGGTGGCGCAACTTCGACATAGTCTTTGACTCAATCTGACGAATACGTTCACGGGTTACGCCGTGAACCTTTCCGATCTCATCAAGTGTCTTTGGCTGACCATCTGTAAGCCCGTAGCGAGCTTTGATGACATCTGCTTCGCGGTTGGTAAGTCCTCCGAGAACCTGCATTAACTGCTCCTGCAAGATAGTAAATGTCACAGATTCTTCTGGCTTTACAGCTTCAGAGTCTTCAATCAAATCACCGAATTCAGAGTCTCCTTCTTCACCGAGTGGTGTGTGAAGTGAGATTGGTTCGCGACCGTACTTCTGAACTTCAACAACCTTTTCAGGTGTCATATCGAGCTCTTTAGCGAGCTCTTCAGGTGTTGGTTCGCGACCTAGATCTTGAAGCATCTGGCGCTGCACACGTGCCAACTTATTGATGACTTCAACCATGTGAACAGGAATACGGATTGTGCGAGCCTGATCTGCCATCGCGCGAGTGATTGCCTGACGGATCCACCATGTGGCATATGTTGAGAACTTATAGCCCTTTGTGTAGTCAAACTTCTCGACTGCGCGGATAAGACCAAGGTTTCCTTCTTGAATCAAGTCAAGGAAGAGCATTCCACGTCCTGTGTAGCGCTTTGCAAGAGATACAACCAGACGAAGGTTTGCCTCGAGTAAGTGGTTCTTTGCGCGCTTTCCATCTTCGACAATCCACTCGAGCTCGCGCTTGAGTTTCTTATCAAGCTTCTTTGTGTTCTTTAGCGCTTCATCAGCAAAGAGACCGGCTTCAACACGAGTAGCAAGTTCTACTTCGAGCTCTGCATTAAGAAGTGCAACGCGACCGATCTGCTTGAGGTAATCCTTTACAGGGTCTGCAGTAGCGCCAGCTGTAAGAACTGTCTGTTCTGGTGGGAGGCGTTTAATTTCAATCTGAATAAATCGAGCTTGCTCATTGAAGAAGTACTGCAAATCTTCAAGATTCTTCAGGTATCCCTGGTTTACAGCTTCAGCGATCATCTTCGCTGATTTCTCATTGAAGGTATTCATCGCAAATTGCTGTTGGATCTGCTTGAAAGTCAGCGCCTTCGCATCGGCTTGATCAATATTGTGCTTTGGGGCTACTTCTACACCTTGGATCTTGCCATTGATAGCCTCAAGAACGAGGTTTACATTCTTGAGATCTTTCTTATGCTTTTCGCGCTCGTTCTTATCTTCTTCTTCATCATCGGCATCAGATTCGAGAAGGGTAAATGAACCTTCCTCATTCTTTGTCTCATCAGAGAGAGTGACAACGCGTGGCTGATCCTTGCCATCTGTTTCTGCATCAATGATTTCAGATGCTTCAGCAATAAGCGTTTCAACATCTTCGAGTTCGACTTCTTCGACAACGATTTCGTTTCCATCTTCGTCGAGCACAACTGCAGCTTTTGCACTCTTTGAATCTGGAGCTGCCTTTGGTTCTTCTTTAGGAGCAATCAGCGCAAGCTGAGCCTTCGACAAGATGCGACTTGCTGCGCCAAGTCCTGCCTTACGTGCCTTCTCAGTTGCTTCGGGGATTACTTCATCAAGGTGGCGGGCTTCTAGAGCGAGCGCCATAAATTCTTTCTTAACGGCTTTACGATAGTTATCGATACCGCTTGCTTCAAGTGATTCAACAATCTCTTTATGGCGAGCAACGAGATTTTTTAAATCTACAAGCTGCTGTACTTCTTTTGCAGACAGATCTTTCTTAAGCTCAACTTTGACTGGCTTGCTAGCCTTGATTGGTTTAGTGGGCTTTGCTGCAACCTTCTTTGCGGGAGCTTTCTTAGCAACGGCCTTCTTTGCGACAGCTTTCTTGGCAACTGCCTTCTTTGCTGCAGGCTTTGCTGCAACTTTCTTGCCCTTTGCCTTGTTTTTGAGCGCACTAAATACAGCCACAATTGTCCTTTGCTTGTTCTTCAATGAAGAGAATCTTCACAACTAGGTTCTTCGAACTTCTCGAAGTAATACCTATATTGTACCTGCAACTTGCAAGGCGTGCCGAATCGCATCGCCCATCGCTTCAGCCTCAACGAGAAATCCATCGTGTCCAAAGTCGGAACTGATGACGATTGGAGCCTCTGCCGTGGGTACTAGCTCAGAAATCTCAACCTGAAGTCGAGGTGGGAAGAGGCGATCTGTATCGATGGTGACCACAACAACGGGCACAGTGATGCTCTCTAGGGCTGCAGCAACTCCCCCACGGTCGCGGCCGATGTCATGTGAGTTCATTGCATCAGTCAGGGCAATATAGGTATTGGCATCAAAGCGCTGTGCCAGCTTGGAAGCTTGGTGGTCGAGGTAGGACTCAACGGCGTAGCGCCCGGTGTCATCTCCCTGAAGTTGTCGACCAAAGCGGACATCCATCTCAGATTCTGTCCGGTAGGTCAGATGCGCGATGCGACGAGCGATCCCCATTCCATCGATCGGACCACGAGCCTGCTCGTAATAATCGCCGCCATTGAAATGCGGATCAGATTTAATTGCTCGGATTTGAATCGATGCAGTTCCGATTTGATCGCCGGTTGCAACAGCAGAGGAGCCAATTGTGCAGATTGCCCCAACGCGATGTGGAAGTTGCACTGCCCATTCAAGCGATCGCATTCCACCGAGCGATGGACCTACCGCCAATAAATACTTATCGATTCCAAGCGCCTCGCTGAAGGCAACTTCAGCGTTGACCATGTCGCGGATAGTGATGATAGGAAAACGTGAGCCGTAACGCTTTCCATCGGGGGCAATGCTCGATGGCCCCGTTGAACCTTGACACCCACCGATGACATTAGGGCAGATGATGAAATATTTATCAGTATCAAATGGCAAACCAGGGCCGACCATCTGCGGCCACCATCCAGTGACATCAGACCAACCTGTCATTGCGTGATTGACTAAAATTGCATTGGATTTATCTGCATTCAACGTTCCCCATGTTTCATACGCAATGGTGATATCTGGAAGAGTTTCGCCATTTTCAAGAAGCAGGGAACCAATGGAGATGAA
>CAIPLJ010000088.1 GCA_903865885.1 uncultured Actinomycetes bacterium
AGATAACAGTGATCAGCGAAAGTACCGCTGAACTCTGCTTCATGCTTGGCATGAGTTAAGCGATAGTGACGCTATTGATAACAACAGGTGTAACAGGTTTATCTTGTGCACCTGTTGGTGTTGAGCCAATCTTGTCTACGACAGCTTGTGATGCGGCATCTTTTACTTCACCGAAGATTGTGTGCTTGCGGTTAAGCCATGTTGTTGGAGCAACGGTGATGAAGAACTGTGAACCATTTGTTCCTGGTCCTGAGTTAGCCATTGCAAGGATGTATGGGCGATCGAATTGAAGTTCGCCATGGAATTCATCTGCGAATTGGAAACCAGGTCCGCCAAATCCCTGACCAAGTGGGTCTCCGCCTTGAATCATGAAGCCGCTGATGACGCGGTGAAAGACTGTTCCATCATAAAGATTCTCATTTGATTTCTTACCGGTGCGTGGATCTGTCCACTCTTTTGCACCTGTTGCAAGTCCAACGAAGTTTTCAACTGTCTTTGGCGCGTGGTTAGGAAAGAGCTCGATGACAATATCGCCAAGAGTTGTGTGGAGAGTTGCAGTTGATGACATAGATATCTCTTTCTGAATGAAGTGGAATTTAGAGAGATGGAACTGAAGTGGAGACCAGGGGAATCGAACCCCTAACCCCCGCCTTGCAAAGGCGGTGCTCTACCAATTGAGCTAGGTCCCCGTATTAGAACGGGTGGGCCCAGGTGGACTTGAACCACCGACCTCTTCCTTATCAGGGAAGCGCTCTAACCAGGCTGAGCTATGGGCCCGCAAACGAACTTTCGTGCGTGTGCAGAAGCGCAAGGTTACTTGAAATTCATCAAGTAGCCAAAACGGCTATGCCATAACTACAGGCGTGAACCCTACTACTTTTGCGTCGAAATCTCATCTTCGCTGTTGCGGGTCACAGATAACAGGGTCGCACCTTCATCGAGGTTAACGAGGCGTACACCCATCGAATCACGGCCAGTTTGGCGGACTTCAGAAGCTGGGGTGCGCATCACGGTTCCGGCAGATGTGATCGCAAGAATTTCATCGCTATCGACTAATACCAATGCAGATACAAGTGTTCCGCGAGATTCTTCATCAATCTTTGCAGCCTTGATTCCAATTCCACCACGTCCTTGTAAACGATATTCATCAATTGCAGTCTTCTTGCCGTAACCACCATCGGTTGCAGTAAAGACAAATGCACCTACAGATGTTGTAGCATCAACGCGGGACATTGTCAGGAGCTCATCGCCTGCGCGGAATTTCATTCCGATAACGCCAGAAGTTGAACGACCCATTGAACGAAGTGATTCGTCATCTGTTGTAAAGCGAAGTGACATCGCTTTCTTTGACACAAGAAGAAGCTCGTCGCCGTTGCGAACGAGAGATGCCGATACAACTTCGTCGCCTGGCTTGAGAGAAATCGCAATCAGGCCGCCAGTGCGCGGTGAATCGTATTCACTTAGTGGAGTCTTCTTCACAAGCCCGTTCTTTGTTGCAAGTACTAAGAATGGTGCTGCGTTGTAATCCTTAAATGAAAGTACTTGTGCAATTTGTTCATCTGGCTTAAATGCCATCAAATTTGCAACATGCTGTCCACGTGCATCGCGACCTGCGTCCGGTAGTTCGTGCACCTTTGCACGATAAACGCGGCCTTGGTTGGTAAAGAACAATAACCAGTCGTGAGTCGAGGCAACAAAGAAGTGATCGACGACGTCATCCTGCTTAAGTGCTGCACCCTTTACGCCGCGGCCTCCACGACGCTGAGACTTATAGAGATCGGCGCTTGTGCGCTTGGAATATCCGCCGCGAGTAATGGTGACAACTGCATCATTATCTGGAATCAAATCTTCTGCAGAGAAGTCGCCTTCGCTTGCAACAAGTTGGCTGCGGCGTTCATCGCCATACTTTGCGATCAA
>CAIPLJ010000089.1 GCA_903865885.1 uncultured Actinomycetes bacterium
ATCACTGATTCCAGGAAATGAAAATTCAGTATTTCGAGTTATCAACGAACTCACACGCTTTGGCGCAAAGGTTGTTCATAAGGCCAATGCAATGGTCCACGTCTCTGGACATGCAGCTGCGGGCGAACTCTTATATTGCTACAACATAGTCAAACCAAAGTATGTGCTTCCTGTTCACGGAGAATGGCGCCACCTCAAGGCCAATGCTGAGATTGCAATTCAAGCAGGTGTTCCTCGCGAGAACGCTTTCATTATCGAAAATGGCATTGTTGTGGATTTGGTTAACCACGAAGCAGAGGTCGTTGGTTCGGTACCGTGTGGATTTGTTTATGTCGATGGCCAAAGTATCGGCGATATCACTGAATCTTCACTGAAAGATCGTCGCATTCTTGGTGAAGAAGGATTTATCTCTGTCATTGTCGTAATCGAATCTCAGACTGGAAAGATTATTGCAGGACCTGATATCCACGCACGAGGCTTTAATGAAGATGAAGCGCTCTTTGATGAAGTCCGTGGCCAAATTGAAAAGGCGCTTACTTCCGCAGTTTCTGAAGGCGTCAATGGAACTCATCAACTTTCCCAAGTTGTACGTCGTACTATCGGAAGTTGGGTCGGCCAAAAACACCGACGTCGCCCGATGATTGTTCCTGTTGTCGTTGAGGTATAGGTCGGCGCGCCTACGCCTGCGAGATTTACCCTCCACCTAAGATTGAATGTGTGGCTAAGAAGAAGAAACGCACATCCGGTAAGTCTTTTCTCGGTGTAGTTGCGTCAATCTGCTCAGCAATCTGGCACTTCATAGCAAGGACTCTAGGTTCTGCTATTCGCTTTGTTGCCCGTGGGGCAAGAGATCTAGACCCAGAGCATCATCGCGACGGAGCAGCCCTCCTCGTACTTCTACTTTCACTTTCAGCATTTGCCGGAACATGGTTTAGAGCCGATAACTATGTCGGACGTAATTTGTATTCATTCTTCTATGGAGCGTTCGGCCGCATCGGTTTCATTGCGCCCCTCGTTCTTCTCTACTTTGCAGTGAGGCTATTTAGAAAACCTGAAGATAAACACACGACAGGAAGAATTACTGTCGGAACGTTGACACTCGTGGTCAGCGCAACAGGACTTGCACATCTTCTCAATGGATCACTCGGTGCTCTCAACCCACAGGGTGCAACTGCTATTCGTAACGGTGGAGGTCAACTCGGCTACTGGGTTGCAAAGCCTCTCGTTGCCCTGATGACATCCTTGCTTGCCTACCCACTTCTCATTGCAATCTTCTTCTTCGGATCCCTCATCATTACCGGCACGCCACTATCCAAAGTGGGAATCCGCATCAAAGTATTAGTTATCTGGCTCTGGTCCAAGCGTCCTCAGAGACGCGTTAGCGACTTTGAAATTTCAGATACACCACCATTTGAATCACCAGTTGTTGCTTGGAATCAAGAAGCAGACGATGAGATTGATGAGGATGAGTTTGACGAAGAGTTCACAGTCGAAATTCCCCGCACACCACTTGCAGCCCAACTTCAAGAGGCGCCAAAGTCTGAGAAACGTCCTGAACAGCTGCTCTTAACCAGTGATATGAAATATGAGCTGCCATCCCAAGATCTGCTCAAAGTGGGGCCTGCCGCAAAGGCTAAGAGCAAGGTCAATGAATCTGTCGTTGCCTCATTGACGGAAGTATTTAAGCAATTCGATATCGACGCACAAGTAACCGGTTTTATGCGTGGTCCAACAGTAACTCGCTATGAAGTTGAACTTGGCAATGCGGTGAAAGTTGAGCGCATTACCGCGCTGTCAAAGAATATTTCTTATGCCGTTGCCAGCAGTGAAGTTCGCATTCTCTCGCCAATTCCAGGTAAATCAGCGGTAGGAATTGAGATCCCCAATGCAGATCGCGAGATTGTTGCCCTCGGCGATGTCATGCGCTCAACCGTTGCAGGCCAAGATCACCACCCCATGCTTGTAGCCCTAGGTAAAGATGTTGAAGGTAATTTTGTCTGTGCCAACTTAGCAAAGATGCCGCACCTACTTGTTGCAGGAGCTACGGGTGCGGGAAAGTCTTCGATGATCAATGCGATGATTACATCTATTTTGATGCGAGCAACACCTGATGATGTGCGCTTGATTTTAATTGATCCAAAGCGCGTAGAACTCACCGCTTATGAAGGAATTCCTCACCTTATTACGCCGATTATTACCAATCCTAAGAAGGCAGCCGATGCGCTGACATGGGTTGTCCGCGAAATGGATCTTCGGTATGAAGATTTGGCCACATTTGGTTTTAGACATATCGATGATTTCAATAAGGCGGTTCGCGCAGGAA
>CAIPLJ010000090.1 GCA_903865885.1 uncultured Actinomycetes bacterium
GACCCACTCCTTGGTGCGCGTCCATTGCGTCGCGTCATTCAGCGCGAAATCGAAGATTCACTTTCCGAGCGAATCTTGTTTAGCGAGCTCAAGGCTGGCGAAATCATCGTTGTTGATGTCGAGGGTGAAGGCGCAGAAGCGAAATTCACATTTAAGGGTTCTCCCAAGGTTTCATCACCCGATACTCCAGAGAATTTAGCTGAAGCACCTACTGCTTAATCTCTCTTCTTAACTAAGTACGAGGCAGTGAGAACTTATTCTTGCCTCGAGCTTCGATCAGTCCATCATCGAGAAGTGTTAAGAGCGCTTTCTCTAACTGAGATGGCACATCCCATAACTGTGCAATCTGCGCCTTTGTAAGCGATTCATTCTCGCGAAGTGCTTGAACCACAGTTCCGCGACATTGGCGATCGGTGCCATGCCAACTCTGTGTTCGTTTAATGACATCAGATTTTGGATAATCAAGGCTGCGCCAGGTGCAATCTTTTGCCACAGGGCAGATTCCACATTTAGGCGATTGTGAAGTGCAGATCAGCGCACCAAGCTCCATCGTTGCAGCAGCCCACAAGTGCGGATCTCTCTTTGGAATTAACTCTTCATACCTAGATTTCTCATCTTTGGTTGCAGAGAGCTTTGGAGATTGAACGCCATCGAAGATGCGCGCAAAGAGTCTGCGGATATTGATATCTAAAACGAGTGATCGACCTCCGAATGCAAATGCAACCATTGCCGCAGCGGTGTATTCGCCTATGCCTGGAAGTGCGCGAAGTTCTGTTTCTTCGCGAGGAATGGAGCCTTTATAGTGCGAGGTAATTACTTTTGCGCATTCATGTAGCCGCAGCGCTCGACGCGGATAGCCAAGCCTGCCCCATGCAGTGATAACTTCGGCAGGCGTTGCCTTTGCAAGTTGTGCAGGTGTTGGCCAGCGCTTCATCCACTCGGCATATACCGGCAGCACTCGATTAACAGGAGTCTGTTGCAACATAAATTCAGATACAAGTACGCCCCATGTATCTGTATTGCGCCACGGCAGATCACGTTTATTCTTCTTAAACCAAGAAATGATCTCTTTCTCGAGCATTATTCGCCAGTGATTTTTACTCGCTGCAGCGCTTGATCAAGTCGTGATACTTCAACGATCTCCATGCCATCGATCTTTACATCAGAGCCAGATGGAACAAGTGCTCGCTTAAATCCAAGGCGATATGCCTCAGCTAATCGGCGAGATACGCCGCTTACTTTACGGATTTCACCAGCAAGGCCAACTTCACCGATTGCAACGAGATCTGCAGGAAGTGCTAAACCTTTGGCAGCAGATGCAACAGCGAGTGCAAGTGCGAGATCGGCAGCAGGTTCTGACATCTTCATTCCGCCAACAGTTGCGGCATAGACATCGCGACCACCGACGCGAATATGTGCGCGCAGTTCTAGGACAGCTAGCGTCATTGATGTACGTGCTGAATCGAGGCCGCTTGTGACGCGACGTGCATTACCGAAATCGTTCTCGCGACCTGCACTGACAAGTGCTTGGATTTCAGCAAGCAATGGGCGACGACCTTCGAGAGTGACGGTGACACATGTGCCCGGCACGGGCTCGGCATGGCGCGATGTAAATAAACCTGTGGGATCGAGAACGCTTTCAATACCGGTATCACTGAGATCGAAACATCCGACTTCGTCGCTGGCGCCAAAGCGGTTTTTGATTGCGCGGATTAAACGCAGACGTGAGTGACGCTCGCCTTCAAATTGCAGAACGACATCGACGATATGTTCGAGAAGTCGTGGACCTGCAATGGATCCATCTTTGGTTACATGGCCAACAAGAAGGAGAGTGATATCGCGATCTTTACAGATACGAATGAGTGCGCCTGCAACTTCGCGCACCTGTGTAACGCCACCAGGGGAGCCATCCGCAGTCGATGATCCAATTGTCTGCACAGAGTCGATAATCAGAAGTTCGGGTTTAACGGCATCGATATGAGCAATAACTGCACCCAAATCAGTTTCAGATGCAAGGAAGAGTTGAGGATCAACTGCGTTGATTCGTTCTGCGCGAAGGCGAACTTGTGATGCAGATTCTTCGCCAGAGATGTAGAGCGCAGGAATTCCTTTAGCTGCGGTTTGTGCTGCAACTGATAAGAGGAGAGTTGATTTACCAACGCCAGGTTCGCCAGCAAGAAGAATTGCAGCACCGGGAACTAAGCCGCCACCGAGAACGCGATCGAGTTCTGAGACACCTGTTGCACGTGCACGAGCAGATGAGAGATCTACATCGCCGATGGGCGTTGCTTTAGATGTCACAGAACCTGGAACGAGTGAGAGTTTCTTTGGTGCCGCTAACTCTTCGACAGAGCCCCATGCTTGGCATTCACCGCAGCGACCAACCCATTTCTGGGATGTCCAACCGCATTCGGAGCAGCGGAATGGATCCTTCTCAACCTTGGCCATAGTCGTAGGTTAGAGCAGGAGGCTGACTACTTGCCGGCAGCGATTGTGGCTGGGTGTTGAATTACGAAGAGCGGTAATGAGCGCGCCTGCGCATCGCGAATGCCTTGTACGCGGCGATCGCAATGTTCGGCCAGGATTGCATAGGCATCCTTACCCATCAGTTGTGAAAGCTCTGCCTTATTTGAAATGTAGACAGGTTCGCTGCCAACGTGTGCATCGGTATTGCTTGTGCAGTACCAATCGAAATCATCGCCGCCATCGCCCCAACCAAGGCGTTCGTATTCGCCAATAACTGTTATTGAATATTCGCGCTCGCCAACTTCGCGAGTTTCAAAACTTCTGCGAAGAGGAAGTTGCCAACAAACATCTGGCTTTGTATCTACAAAGTGAATATTTCGCTTCTGCGCCAGGTGGTGAAGCACGCAACCGAAGTCACCGGTAAATCCTGGAGCTTCATGACCTTTGCGATTAAGGAAGATGCAAGCATTATTTACAGTGCGAGTCTTGCGATCTTTATCTTCATCTAAATCTGTAATACGAAGTTTTCCACCTGGCTTCTTTGGGCGAGCTTCTTCGTAGAATTGCCACATTTCAGGAGTGAGAAATTCAGCGGCTTTACGTACGCGCTCTTCATCGTCTTCATCAGAGTACATAGCGCCTTCGGTGCAGCAGCCATCGTTGGGACGGTCCTTAAATACACCTTGGCAGCCATCGCCATAGATACAGGTCCAGAACGAGGTCAACCACGTTAGGTCACACTTAAAGATTTCTTCCTCATCATTTGGGTCTGCAAATTCGACCCAGTCGCGAGCGAAACCTGGCTTTATCTCTGACATAGTCGCAGAGCCTACGCGTACTCTTTCGCCATGGCTAATCAGATAGCAGTAGTTGGTGCCGGAGTAATGGGTGAAGCATTTATCGCAGCCCTTATTCGTTCTGGAGTTGCTGCATCATCTATATCAGCTGTTGTTCGTCGCCCTGAGAGAGGTGATGAATTAGTAAAGAAGTATTCAATCTCCATTAAGGCACTCGATCAGGCACTGGCAACAAGTGATGTTGTCTTGCTCGGAATCAAGCCCCAGGGCTTGGCAGAGCTCATGCCAGAGATCGCGCCGCATCTTCGTAGCGATGCCCTTGTGATCTCACTCCTTGCTGGAAAGACGATCTCTGGAATCTCTGCAGGTCTCAATAACCATGCCTGCATCGCACGAGTGATGCCCAATACTCCAACTCTTGTCGGTAAAGGAATGGCTGGCTATTCACTCAGCGCCGGTGTTACAGATGCACAGAGGAAATTTGTTCAGACTCTGCTTGCAGCAACAGGTAAGGCGATTGAGATACCTGAAGATTTACAGAATGCACTGACAGGAACAAGTGGATCAGGGCCTGCATATTTCTTTAGATTTGTTGAAGCGATGGTTGAGGGCTCAGTTGCAATGGGGCTATCCCGCGAAGATGCAACAACGCTTACAATTCAAACAATTGTTGGCGCAGCGGCTCTCCTTGATGAATCTGGAGATACTCCAACTCGACTCCGTGAAAAAGTTACTAGCCTTAAGGGTGCAACTGCCGAGGCGCTTGCAGTATTAGATGAAGCAGGAATTTCTGAGATCGTTGCAAAAGCGATGGCAGCATCGGCACGTCGCGCTGGAGAGCTTGCGCAGTAATGAAACCCCTCGCACGTCTGAGTAGCGCAGTACTTCTTATTGCAGCACTTGCACTAACACCATTTGCTAGCGCAGCAACAAAGAGCGTTACAGTGAAGAAATTGGATGTGATCACTGCAGCACCGGGCGCTGAAGGCCTTCTTATCTCAGGCAAAACTTTGATCACATATGTAAATACTGGTGGCTCAAATTCAAATATTGTGCTGACCGGCCTTGATCCAAGTGGTGTACAGCAATGGCTGAAGACCATTGATTCTGGCGCCGATGAGATCGCCTTGGCTGGCGCAGTAGATAGCAATGGAAATCTATGGCTTGCTGGTGCATCTGCGCCAGTAATTGCTCCAGATACAGCGACAGTTCAATTACCAGCAGATAATCCAGATGGCGTCGTTGCCGAACCACTTACAAAATTACGAAGCGATATGAATCTTGTGACGCTATGGAAACTCTCTCCAACGGGTGATCTACTTGCAACTTATTCACTTGCCCAACCAACACCTGCACTTATCAATGCAATCTCAGTTAATGCAACCGGCATTTCTCTCGTGGGTCGGATTGCTGAGAAACCATTTGCTCTATCGATTACAGCGACTGGTGCCTTTGGAAAGTTAGTATCTATCGGAACTTCCAAGACAGAACTCAACGCTGTTGTTCGAAGCCCTGATGGCTCGTTCAACGTATTTGGCACTAGCTCTGAAACTCTCGGTGGCAAGAAGAACGTTGGAATTCGCGATGGAATTTTGGCGAAGATCAATAAGGCAGGAGCAGTTACATCGGTAGTTCGAAGCTCTGCACCAAAAGCTGAGAGATCATGGAACTACGCTGATTCAACACTGGCACTCACTGGGTATGTAAAGACAGGCAAGAAGATAGAGAGCGCCTTTACAAAATTTACCGCGGCCTTTGCACCCACATGGACAATCCGAATTCCATCTAATGGCACTTCAATGGTTACAACGGGTGGAGCGCTTACCTACGCTGTGCTGGGTTCAAACTCTGCCGTAACTGGAGTAAGTAGCTGGAAACCAATAACTAATCAGCTCTTACTTCTTGCCCTTGATAGTAAAGGTGTAATCGCTGCTGCATACAGCGCGCCTGAACTTTCCAATCCGCTCACGCTTTCCTATTCAAAAGATATTGGGCTGTATGGATTAGCTCAAGGCAGCGATGGATCAGTGTCGATTTTTCATATCGCCGCTAAGTAACTTACGGGCGGAACATTGAAAGTTGGCCCTTGTAAGAGGCAACGAGATATTTCACGCGATCAATGACAACCCAGGCTGAATCTATTCCATCTGGATTTTGATCTGATGAGACCAATTTGATTGTGGGAACTGCGCGGGAGCTATCGAGAACGCAGAGTCGCTGTTCGCAGTTGAAGGCGATCGATGTTCCATCGGTGTTGAGATACTTTGATGGGGCGCCATATGAATCAGTTATTGCCACTGTTTGGGATGGCGGATTCTGAATCAGACTCCATCGAATGCGATCTGCATTGGGTGCAGTAGCAGGTGATGAGATTAGCCACGCTGCCTGAACTCCATTGAGAGTCTTTGCGATAGATACATCAAAACCGGTCATTGGGGTTGCACTGCCTGATGTATCTATATTGAAGTAGCTCCAGTCACCTGGGGCAAATGTATTGCGCGATGCAACTCGTACTTCACCCGAAGTCGCCTCTTTCTTCTGATTAATTGTCAGAATAGAGTCATAGACAACATATGTCTTCTTGCCATCGAAGAGCGCTTTGAGGTGGAAGGCAACATCTCCTGTTGAGCGGCCATCTGTTTTGCGATCGCCATCTACAAGTTCGTATGTCCAGCTCTTTACACCTTTTGCCTTGGTTGCACCGAGAAGAATTCCTTGGCTATCGTCGCGATAGAAGACTTGGATTCCACCCGCTGTTGCAACACATGCACTTGAGGTGCTGACATCACTACCGGTTCGTACACGTACAGGATCTTTGTAATCATTTACTTGAACGCCATTACCGTCGACGATTTCGTAGGTGAAGCTCTTTCCGTCATAGGTTGCATAATGGAGATCACGATCTTGGCTTTCACCATAAAAGATATGCAGCATCTGCTTGGTGCCAGTTCCGTTGACGCAGAGTGAGATTGGGCTCGTAATCGGAGCCTTTGTGCGACCTGAAGTCCCACCTGCTCCATCTACTGTGGTCTTCTTCCACAGTTTTCCAGTCCATGTAGCAATTTTGAGAATTCCACTCTTCGAATCTGTATATGCAATGAGGGGTTTTCCATCAAAATTAATACTTGTTACATGCTTCATCGAAATATCGGCATCAATGACAAAGCGCTGCCAACCAGTTTGTGGTGTTACGGGTGCGGTAGTAACTGCATCAGAAGTGCCATTCGTATTCGATGAAACAACGCTAAAGGTATAGCTCGTTCCATTTTTCAGTCCGGTAAAAGTTATGGGAGATGTCGTCGAGCTCTTTACCTGATCAGTCTTCAAATTTCGCACGGTATAACTAGTGATCTGAGCTGTGCGGGCATTTGCGGGTGGATCGAAGGTGATAATTGCAGATCCATCTGCGATGAGCGCCTGTGCGTTACGAACAACTTGTGGAACTCCGACAGCCAGACCCACTGGAGGTTTGCGACGTAAATCTTGCATCATGCCCAGTAAAAGGGAACCGGGTTCTCTATATATCTCTCCAGAATCTAAGTTGGGAGTCATAATCGAATTTGAACCCAGGTTTGCATATGTTGTCTCATCGATATGGCTTACAGATGAACCTTCTTCATAACGAGAAGGTGTATATAAAACAATTGGTTGCCCGCTGTTAGCTGCAGTTCCACTTTCGCCAGCCCAGACAAGAGGTGATGTGAGCGCTTTGCCGAGTTCAAGAGAAGGTGATGGAAGATCTGATAAACGTCGCTTATCTGGCAGCTGTGTGTAAGCATCGTATGGCGTTGGTTGTTCAATAGTTCCATATCCAAAGAATGAGTCATAGGAATCAGTAGATAGGAAACCTAAACCATGAGCCATCTCGTGGAGAAAGACAGATTCGAGGTCATATTCATTAGTACGTGGCGCACCATCATTGCGTGTATTCCATGTAGCCATTGAATTGACTTGAATAATCATCTCGGGATTTTCGGGATCTAAATCTTTCCCAGCAAGTGCATTTGCAAGAGCTGATGGATACCAGAGGCTTGCATCGGGTGCGCCATCAAAACCGGAGTAATAATTTCCAGGGCGTGCGCTGCCAAGTACACCAAATGATGAAGATCGTCCCCACGATGCATCAATTGTAATTGTTACGCTCGATGCGAAATTTGCACCCCAGATATCTACAGCTGCTTGAAAATCTTTCTTCGCCCATTCTGGAAAATTCTTATAGTTAATTTGAAACTTTGATTTCTGTTCTAGGTGCGCAACTTTTGGCGGACGAGTCTGTGTTGTTCCAGATGTCTTACCTGCATATGTGTGGCCCCAGACAGTAGAGGGAGCAACTTTGAAATTAGAGAGCGCATGTGACTGAATCGGCGCTAGGAGTGCAAGGAGAGTGACCAGGGC
>CAIPLJ010000091.1 GCA_903865885.1 uncultured Actinomycetes bacterium
CATTGATGCATTTAATGATGCTTTGCGTGCCAACAATCAATTTATCTTTGCGTGGGGTCTTCACGCTCCAGAAACAGCTACTGTCATTGATAATCGCAATGGGTTTAATACCGAGACAGGAAAGCCTCTCTTCGATGCAAAAGAGCATTACAGCGGACTTTGGCTCATCGAAACAGCTGATGCAGAGATAGCTAAGAAGTTAGCGTATGAAGCATCTAAGGCGTGCAATAGAAAAGTGGAACTTCGCCCACTTCACTAAACTATTGTTTGGCTCACATAGTTCCATACATCGAGGGCATCTAAATCAATGTGGTGGCCATGTTGCTTCATGATCGTTGCAATCTGACCTTTATGTTCAGCCGAATGCATTACCGCTTGGGAAAGAATGAGCGAACGCGTTGGATGAATAATTCCCTCCTCGCTTTCAACATCAAGGACATCATCGGGGAGCGAAAGGTTTTCTAGTAAGTGAGCATCTAATTTGGCCATTATCGGAAGATATTCACGAGCAATAGCACCCGATGTTATGGGTTTCAAATCAGTCCATTGAGCACCGCTGAGGCAGTAGCTGTACCACTCACCGCTTCCTGCAAAGTGAGTAAGAATCTGACCGACTGGCCATTCACCTTCGGCTGCACGGAAACCAAACACTTCATCTGGCAAGTCAGCGAAGTAGCTAAAGAATTTCTGGTTGGACCAGGCTAAGTGCTTGAGTGAGAGCTCGAGAGAGATTTTCAAATTAGTTGAAGAAGGCGATGATTGCGCCAGCAACGGTGAGGTTGATTGCATCATTGGCAGTCTCAATAAGCCAAACCTTGAGGCTATCTCCACCAAAGAGTCGGTGTGAAAGGGATGCAAACATTCCTATTCCAACCCCGAGTGCAAAACCAATACCTGCTCCATCTGAGATCCCGATATCGGTACCAGCATGCTGAAGTGAATTGATAATCAGAGCAAGGGTAAGGGTCTGAGTCAAAACTCCGAGGATTGTTCCACCAAAAAGTAGTACTGGCTTATTCTGATTCGAGTCGAGTTGACCTGATGCGATTCCGCGACCTTGCATCCAGATTGGATAGAAAGTCTTAGGGCCGAACCAGATTGCACCGCTTACAAATGAGAATCCGAATGCCACGATTACGCCAACGATATTGAGTCCTGTAAATGTCATGGGGAAAATGGTACAGGAACTCTGTTACTGAGCCATGATTGCATCGTGCACGTATTGCGCTAAACCGTTTACACGGCCGTCGTAATATTTCTTGAATCGTGGATCCTGTACGTACATAAGCGCAAGGTTCTTCTGCATTTCTACTGAGCAGTCATAGAACCACTTTGAAATGGCCTCTCTATGTGCAACTACTGCGGCCTGAGCCTTATCTGAATTTGCGGGCAAGCTATTTCCGAATGCATAAACAAATAACTCTGTAGCTGCTTCTTGATCTACCTTCGCTGCAGCAAAATCTTCATGGGTGTATTTCGATGTTCGTGAATGAGATTGGGCGTAGGCATCTGTATCACCCCAACGCTCTCTCGCCTCATCCTCATACTGATCCATGGGTAAAAGGGTAACGGGGGATAGCACTCAAGCGTGAGCCTAGGATGGATTCTCAGGAATTATCTATTACGTACGGGTGGGAACTGGGGCCTACTAAACTTACCTTTCTATGAATCCAGCTGTAAAAGTTGAAGCGCTGACTGAAAATGAGTGGAAGCGCTATCGAGATCTTCGCCTTGCCGCTCTTGAAAGTGATGGCCACGCATTTGGTGGAAATCTAGAGAGTGAACGACTCTTCACTGAAGCAATTTGGCGCGAGAAAGCTCGTCAGTACATTGGAATTGCTGCAAGTGTTGCTGGTGAAGATATTGGAATCATGACTGTTGAAAACCTTGATGGAGATTTCGGTTCAACGTGCTGGGTTGGAAGTTGCTGGGTTGATCCTGAATTTCGCAAGCACGGAGCGCTCCGTTCGCTCTTTCAGTACGTAGATGATCACGCGTTAGAAAGAGATTGGGCAATACAAGGACTTGGAGTCTGGGTAGATAACTACGGTGCAATCGCCGCCTATGAAAAGTTAGGTTTTGTGATGATGGGGGAGAAACAAGAAAGTACCCGCAAACCTGGCCTGTATTACCAGCGGATGCTTAGGAACTCAGCGAAGTAATTGCTGCATTGATCAGCGCTGCTGAATCAGCGTTTTTGTAAATGTAGGAAGCCGATACACCAATCCAATTTCCTTTTACGAGAATATTTGCATTCCAGCTGTGAATCTCACGGGCGTTCATTGCAGCTTCGCTGATCACGAAGACTTTATCTGCCGAAACTCCCGGAATAACTTTCTCTTCAAATCCTGCAGCTTTCCATCCGGCAACGCGCGAATCAAAGAGATTTTGTGAATCCTTTACCCATGAAACAGTCGCACCAATTTCAGCTTGCTGCACGCCATATGTACATGCAATTCCGCCACCATTGAGTATCGCCTCTAAATCTGTACCCGCAGCAGGTTGCCACTCTGTCGGTATATACATGGGATTAGCGAGGTCTTGAGGCAGAGCGGATAACACATTGGTGTCATTGCAATTGGCAGGAGGTTGAAAAGCGGGTGTAGCAGTTGGTGTTTTGGTCGCAGTGCCGCATCCTGCAAGAAGAATTGCAAGTGAGGCAAATACTGCGAATTTCTTAAACATAATTACAACTGCACTCGATATTGACGCTTGCCGGATTCGAGAACATAGGTGTCATATAACTTGCGGGCTGTCGCATTATCTTCATCGGTATTCCAATAGAGCCGTGAACACTTATTTTCCACAGCAAATGCTTTGACATAATCAATGAGCGCGCGTCCTGCGCCAGTTCCGCGAACTTCAGGCGTCACAAAGAGATCTTCAAGATAGCAATGTCCGTTGGGAGACCATGTTGAATTCTGGAGGTTGTACGTGGTAAAACCCACTACGGCTCCATCGTTTACGGCAACAGCACATTTCATATTGAATTCTGGATCCATAATGCGATTCCACGTGCGCTCTGTCTGCTCTGGAGCTACAGAGGTCTTATAGAAATCAAGATAGCCCTGCCATAGAACTAACCAGCGATCTTTATCGCCAGCCTGAATCGGGCGTACGGTGGTAGTCATTAGAGCGAGAAGGATGGGTACTTGTCTGACACAAGTACAACCGCGTATCCAGTGACGCGATTCCAGTATTTGACGGTTCCGTAGACAAACTTTCCTGCCCACTTTGGATAGTTACCCGTTGCTGATGTCATAACCCAAGCAACGAGTGTCATGCCGAGCGAAATGACAGAGTAGACGACTCCCACAATTACAAGAGGAATTGCCAAGAACCACTTCACAAGTGGGAGCCATCGGTTGAGCGATTTTCCACCTTTGATTTCAGGAAAAGTGACTTCAATATCTTTATTGCGCTCGATCGATGGATAGTCGTCGGTGAGCAAGAGAGAGTAGGCAACAACACGAGTCTGCAATTCGATAAATGAGTGATTAAAGGTTAATAGGTAGCTGGGGTAGACCTCTCGGAAAACAAGCGCCAAGAGGGTTGGCACGATGATGAATCCAGCGGCGAAGCCTGCATTACTTTGAACGGCAAAGGAACAGATAAATACTGCGGTCGGGAAGACAAGAATCCCGCGCCAGAAAACGGTTTTTCTGTTGCGCTTCTTGTAGCCAATTTCGATATTAGTCTTTATCTGTTTGCTCATAGATTTATTCTAGTCATCACATATACCCTTGCCCAATGAGCACACGTGAATATGCAGTAATTACGGGAGCTAGTAGTGGAATCGGTGCAGCCACCGCAAAATTATTGGCAGAAAATGGATATCACGTAATTGCTGGGGCGCGCCGCAAAGATCGACTTGATGCTCTTGCTTCGTCACACCAGAATATTGAGGCAGTTGAACTCGATGTAACAGACCAAGCCAGCGTCGATGCCCTTGCCTCTCATTTGAAAGGTAAGCCAGTTGCTGTATTGATTAATTGCGCGGGTGGCGCCTTTGATGCGGCATCCGTTGCAGATGCTGATCCTGAAATATGGAAGAAAACATTCGATGTCAATGTTGTTGGTTCAGTACGTATGGTCAAGGCAATTACCCCAATGATGAGCGCACATGGCCGCGGACATATCGTGATTATTTCTTCCACCGCAGGACATCGCTCCTATGAAAATGGCGGAAGTTACGTTGCTGCAAAATTTGCTGAAACTTCATTAGTTGAAACACTTCGCTTAGAACTCAATGGCCAACCAATTCGCGTCACGGAGATTGCACCAGGAATGGTCAAGACAGATGAATTTGCGAAGGTTCGATTTAACGGCGATTCTGATCGCGCTGCAAAGGTCTATGAAGGCGTTACACGTCCATTGACTGCAGTTGATGTTGCAGAGTCAATCCGATGGACCGTCATGCTTCCTGATCACTTCAATGTTGATTCCATGACGATTCGCCCTATTGCACAAGCGGCGCAACATAAGGTCTATCGCCAGCCGCTATGACAGATGTTCTCGAGATAAAGCGCGCTCGTATTGCTGTAACTCTGGCCTTTGTATTAAACGGAATCATTGTCGGAACTTTTGTCTCTCGAATTCCTGATTTCAAAGCCACTCTTCATCTGACTAACTCACGCTTGGGAATTTCACTCCTCATGGCAGCCTTCGGAGTCCTTACTGCGCTTGGACCAATTGGAAAATTGACGGCCAAGTACGGCAGCTCTTTCATCGTCAAAATTGCAAACCCAATTCTCTGTGTGATGCCCATTCTTGTAAGCCTTTTATTCAATGAAATTTGGTTTGCATTCTCACTCTTTATATATGGCTTCACGCTGGCATCTCAAGATGTCGCTATGAATACACATGGTGTGACCCTTGAAGGTAGATCTGGAAAGCGTTTTATGGGGCGATTCCACGCATTCTGGTCAGTCGGTGGATTTGTTGGCACAGCAATTGGTGGCGTACTTGCACAAGCAGGGCTCACAGTGAAAGAACATTTCTTACTGATTGCGGTCGTAATGTTTATTACATCTGTAATTATTTCATCGATGTATCTGACCGCAGATTCAGATAAGCATGTGTACTCGGATGAGAACAAGGCAAAGAAGAAGCGACCACGCTTAATTTTCATTATGGGGCTACTCGGAATGGCTGCATCGGTTGGTGAAGGGGCCGCAGGAGACTGGGGTGGAGTTCTCACTCGAGAAACTTTTGGCGCATCACCTTTTGTGAGTTCACTTCCATATATCGCTTTCTGCTTCACCATGGTCATTGGTCGATTCTTCGGTGATCAACTTGCAACGAAGTTTGGTCCTAATCGAATTCTGAAATTAGGTGGGCTATTTGGTGGAGTCGGACTTGCACTTGGCCTTCTGGCTGGAGGGTCAATCGGAGTAATTGTTGGATGGTTCCTCTTTGGTTCTGCGATTTCTGCTGTTATTCCACTGCTCTTTAGTGCAGCTGGATCAATGGCTAATAAACGTTTTGCAGGAAGTATCTCGCCCGCAGAAGCAGTTGCAATGATCTCTGGAATCTCTTACTTCGGTTTTATTCTTGGCCCACCTCTGATGGGTTTTCTAGCCGATGCAATAACGCTACGGTGGGCAATGTTGGTTCCAGCAGCCCTTGCTATAGCGATTTCAGCAAGTTCGAAGATATTTACGAGCGAATAACAACGCGGTAGTGCGCAAGAGTTGCATCGGTTGCATATGCGATTCGAACTCCAGCAGCGCGTGATGCGCTCAATCCTTCAACAATTTGCTGTGTGAGTACTTCACCTGGCGCAACGACTGCAACTCCTGGCGGATAGGGAGCGATCAAATCTGCAGAAATGCGACCGATGGCTTTATCTGCGCTGACTAATTCAGTCTCGGCAAAGTAGGCATCGCGCATCGAAGTTGCTCGCTGTGGAACGACAGACCAACTCAGAGCTGCTGCACTTTCGCGACGTTGTTCTTGGCGCTTTTTTAAGATCGGAATTAGTGCATCTGCAAGGAAATCAAAATCAGCTTGGGTATCTGCAATGGTGCCGAGGAAGACGATGGTGTCGCGATCGGCCATTTCAACGCGTATTCCCTTGGCCTGCAGGTCAATTTCGATATCTACACCCGATGCGCCAAGCTGTTGAACGCGCAGCACTATTTTCGAAGGATCAAAGCGACCTGCAGGAAAATCAGTTGAATAGAGGAATATCGGAAGTGGAAATTCAGCTTGGACCATCTCTTTAAATCGGTGGATGTTATTGAGCAATGTACCGATTAACTCTTCACCGCGAGTTTGCAGAAGTGCACGGACGCCATCGATTGATGCAAGGGGTGCTCCTGCAGGAGAAGTTGTGTGGGTTGTTTCAAAGCTTTGCTCTAATCGCTCTGCACTCAGCAATGTGGTGCGAGCAAGTAAAAGGGCAGATGCGCTATAGCCAGGCAACGCTTTATGAGTACTAGTAATCAGAGCATCGGCACCTACTTGGAATGCATGGCGCGGTAGATCTGGATGAAAACCAAAGTGTCCACCCCATGCGGCATCGAGAATGACGGGAACATCGACTGCATGTGCTGCTGTGATCAGGGCAGGAAGATCTGAGATTGTTCCGAGATAACCAGGTTCGGTTAGCAGCACTGCAATAGGTTTTTCACTAAGCGCACGTTGTAATTCACCAACTGCGATACCGGTAGGAACCCCAGTTGCACCATCAATCTCTGGTGACATCCAGATGGGTTCAAGTCCTGCAAGGACAAGAGCGCTTAAAACCGAGCGATGAGCAGTACGAGAGATCGCAACTTTGTCACCAGGTTTTCCAAGAGCAAAGATGATTGCTTGGTTTGCATGAGTAGATCCACCAGTTGAAAAGCGCGCGTAATCTGCGCCCCACAACTGCGCTGCAAGAGCTTCCGCTTTCCTGAGAGTTTGATTAGTTAATTTAATTTCATCGAGTCCGCCATATAACGGAGTATCTGAGTCGACGACAGCGCCAAGCCCAGCATCGAGTGCGCTCGTCTTCTGCTTGTGACCTGGAATCGTGAAAGGAGTTCGGGAGCTTTCAAAGTAGGAGAGGTAGGCATCAAGAAGCGGTGCACTGTCTCTGAGATTGCTCATGTGGCAAGCCTAACTTGTACTAAGGAGTACTTGGACTCGCACAGCAAACTCATGGGCTTAGACTTTCTCCATGACATCAAAGGACCCCCTCCCGCAATCACGCCATCTGGCCACTGAAATTCCAGGGCCGCTATCAACTGCTGCAATGCAGCGACGTAAAGAGGCTGTATCTGGGGGACTAGGAACTGCAATGCCGGTAATTGTTAGCCGTGCGCAGGATGCAATCATCGAAGATATCGACGGCAATCGCATTATCGATATGGGCTCAGGTATCGGAGTCGTCAGCGTTGGAAACTCAGCGCCACGCGTTGTGAAAGCAGTGCAAGAAGCCGTTGCAAACTTTACTCATACAAACTTCACCACAGTTCCTTACATGGGTTACATCGAAGTCTGCGAAGCGCTCAATCGCTTAACACCGGGAAAGTTTAAGAAGAAGTCGATCTTGCAGAATTCAGGTGCAGAAGCAGTTGAAAATGCAATCAAGATTGCTCGCCATTACACAAAGCGTCCAGCAATCGTTGTCTTTGAACACGCCTATCACGGTCGTACAAATCTAACGATGGCACTTACTGCCAAGAACATTCCGTATAAGGACGGCTTTGGACCATTTGCAAACGAGATCTATCGCATGCCGATGCCTTACTCATATCGCTACGAAGGCAACCTTGCGACTATTGCAGAAGATTCACTTGCACACGTGATTTCAAAGATCGAGAAAGAGATTGGTGCACATAACGTTGCGGCAATCCTTATCGAACCTGTTGTCGGTGAAGGCGGATTTATCGTGCCACCCGTCGGATTTATGCCAGGCCTTCAGAAGTTCGCAACAGAAAATAAGATTGTCTTTATCGCCGATGAAGTTCAGTCAGGCTTTGCTCGCACCGGCAAGATGTTTGCTGTTGAGCATGAAAATATGGAGCCAGACATGATCATCTCTGCAAAGGGAATCGCTGGCGGTATGCCTCTTGCTGCAGTGACTGCTCGCGCTGAAATTATGGATTCATCTCACGTGGGTGGACTCGGCGGAACATACGGTGGTAACCCGGTTGTGTGTGCTGCAGCCCTTGCGGTTATTGAAACTATTGAAGAAGAGAAGCTTGTCGATCGCGCTGCACACATCGGCACAATCCTTGTCGACTCTCTTAACGCTCTTAAAGCTCAGTACCCAATCATCGGCGAAGTTCGAGGTCGCGGTGCAATGGTTGCAATCGAACTTGTTCATGCTGGCACCAAGGATCCAAATCCTGAAGCGATGGCTAAGGTCATCAAGTACTGCCAGAGCAATGGTGTGCTAATCCTGACTGCAGGCACATACGGAAATGTGATTCGCTTCTTACCTCCGCTGGTCATCAGCGAAGAACTTCTCAAGGATGCCCTGGGAGTTCTTGCTGAAGGCTTTGCAACTCTGTAAATCACGCGTAAGAATCACCGCGTTATCTCACCCCTATAAGGGTGATTTTCACTTCCATTAACCCCAACTCTGTATCACCCTAACACCATGGCAGTGAAGAAGGGTGAGAAGACCTCTGAGTTCGAAGTAACTTCGGGGGTCACTCTTTCCCGCACTTTAATTCCAACACTTCCGCCAAATTATTTATCTCGCAAACACCTCTTTCCCCTCCTTGAAAACCCTTCACCCAGCACCACAGTGCTAATCGCGCCTGCGGGCTATGGAAAGACATCTCTCGTTGCAGAGTGGGCGCTCGCAAATCGAGATCGAGTTATCTGGCTAACAATTACCGAGAGCGATTCAATTGCAAATATGTCTGCACTTTTCGTACAAGCAACAAGAAATATAATTCCCAACTTTGCACCTTGGTTCGAAGCTGAACTCGGGGTGCGCCCTGTTGAAATAGTGCGTCGGTGGGGAAATGAATTACTGGCTATAGGAAAAGAATTCATTTTCATCATAGATAACCTGCGCGAGCACACATCTCGGGATGTCGATATCGCTGTTCGTCTCGTAGAGCAGTTCCCGCCCAACATTCAATTTGTCACAATACGTCGTGACTCTATTGAAACTGTCTATGCAACCTTTTCTTCTCGAGGCCCTCTCTCAGTAATCGGGCCTTCTGATCTTGCTTTCTCTGAATCGGAAATATCAGCCCTTGCCACAATGCATAAAATCAATTACGACGATTGCGAGATTCGAAAGTCGCTTGAAGCTGCGCATGGATGGCCTGCGGCAGTCACCATGCTTATGCATCAAGTTGCGAAGAATAAGAAACCCGTTGACTTTGAGAAGTTAGTCTCTTCCCAGGTAGAGCCGCTTAGAGCGCTGGCAACTTCAGTTATTGAATCGCTGGATGAGGAAACTAGATCACTGATCACTTCTCTCTCGGTAGTACAAGAGTTTACGCATGAGATCGCAGAGGTCATTCTCGGAGATTTATACTCCTATGACGTCATCAATCAAATCGCACTTGATGGAAATTTCTTCTCTCAGACAGGCTCTCCCGAGCAGACATTTGAATTTTCGCTTTTAATGCGAGAAGTACTGCTTACACATTTGCGAAAAGACAAGTACAAGAAGATGCGCATTCACTCTGAATTGCTGGCTTTTCACGAGAATCGGAATGAGCCAAATCTCGCTCTCGAGCACGCCTACCTTGCAGGAGACTTTGAAAAGTTGGGCGAGATATTCCCTGACGCTGCCCGAATTATGCAAGCAAGCGGCCGTGGCAACGAGCTCATCCGTTGGTCAATTTTTGCAGGCGACAACTCTGAAATTGGGCTTCTTAAGCGAGCAACTGTTGAGCTCACTGGGCGATTGGCACTGCAAGATTACGACTCGGTAATGAGCATGATCGCGCAGATGAACTTTGATGCAAAAGATACGGTTCTTGAAGGTTTCATACGGCAAATTACATATGGCGCAAAGGCGTATGTAGATATAGCACTTGGACGTTTTGATGAATTTGATATCAGTTTTGAAATTGCAATGTCCTCGGAAAATGGGCCGCTAAATCTAGGTATTGAGGAACAAATTGGTTTGCTGCGGTTGGCCGCTATGAAGAATTTCATCCTCGATGAAACGGAGAAAGTTGAAGCTTTCTACGAAGAAGCAAAGTCCCTCGCCAACAAGTCCAAGATTTCAAACAACCATCTACTTCTATCCTCTATGAATGCCATGGTTTTATTCCAGATTGGCGACTACCGCAGAGCATATGAAGCAGCTTCAATTGCATATTCACAATTTGACAAGCTGGGATATGTAGGAAATTTTGGACCGCTCGACTCGATGTTCATTATTGCTCGTTGCCAGCTGGAGTTCGCTCGTCCTCGTGAAGCATTTGAACTTTTTGCACAGATACGAAACCTTGGTGAACAATGGAAGCAATGGGTATGGCATTTCTTTGCAGACGGGTACTTTGCAAGAGATTTAATTATTCGAGGCATGGTCACTGAAGCTTTAGATAACATCAAGAAAGCTCGAGAGCGAGCAAATGAAATTGAGTATTCACAGTTTCTGACTTCGATCATCGATTTAAGTGAGCTATTTATTCGTTTCACAGTAAAGGATAATGAGCGTCTAGGCGCACTCTTGGAGCGTGCCCCAAAACTTCGATTCGTCCAGCAAATTCAATTGGCTTACGACGAGCGAATGGGAAAGAAATCTGTTCGCGAAGAAGTGAAAAATCTTCCCACTCGAACTCCAAGAGAGAAAATTTGGAAACATCTGGCTGATGCACATGAAGTGATTGATCAAGAGAACCAAGCGCTGAAAGAGATGAAGAAAGCCCTCGAAATTGGCGCAACAGTGGGCGCGAAGGAAACGTTTCTACGTCAATCACCAGAAATGGGAAACCTCATTATGAAAATAGCCGGCCAAAATCCAACTGTTTATCTGGAAGATCTCGCCTCAAGCGTTGCTGACCGAATCAAATCGGAGGCAAGTAGACCTTCCGAATTTGCATCCTCGCTGACAAAACGTGAGCTTGAAGTTCTCCGCCATCTTTCAACCGATCGCCCAATCAGCGCCATTGCAGCATCTCTTCACATCTCACTCAACACAATGAAGACTCACCTTAAGAATTTGTACCGAAAGATGGAGGTAGACGGCCGCGTATCTGCCGTTGAGAAAGCAAAGGCTCACTTCATTCTCTAGCGTCGTGCGATACTTCGCATGTGTACGAGAAGGTAATTGATACTCCGCGTTTAGAGCTCCACCATATTTCTGCACAAGGCATCATTGAGTTATACGAGAATAAGAGCGATCTCACCGCGATAGCAGGCAGAGACTTTACAAACCCACATCAGAATCTTGTCAAAGAGAGCGGTCCATTGGGTTGGCGTGTTCCGCAGGTGAAAGTTGATCCATCAGTAAACAAGTGGTTTGTCAGATTTATTGTTCTCAAAGCGAGTAAAGAGATTATTGGCAGCACCAGTTTTCATGGAGTATCTGATTCCGAAGGAATGATGGAAATTGGCCTCGGCATTGAAGAGGCTTTTCAAGGCAATGGATATGCCAAGGAAGCTCTCACAGGAATGTGGAGCTGGGTCTGCACCTTTCCTGAGGTAAAAACTCTGAGATACACCGTGAGCCCAGACAATCTGCCATCCATCGCTGTGATTAACTACTTTGGTTTCGAGTACAAGGGCCAGCAGATGGATGAGATCGACGGGCCAGAGAATATTTATGAGATGAGCACTAAAGAATTTATGGAGAAATGGGGGAGCGGCAATGAGCGATGACTTCGATGCAATCGTTGGGGATATTGATGATGAACTCGACCTCACACTCTATGCAGATGCTGCCGAACTTGCTGAAGAGGTAACAGTTCAGATCCTTGCCGCTATTGAAAAGGGCCTCAAACTCAAGAGCCAATTCCATCTTGTTCTTACCGGCGGAACATTAGGTGTGCAGATTTCAGAAGCTCTAGTGCATGAATTCAATGCAGACCCTGATGGCTTTGCAGGATTACATATCTGGTGGAGCGATGAACGCTTTGTTCCAGCCGATAGCGTCGAACGGAATGCATTTCCTTTCCATAAGACTGTCACAAATACCAAGATTGTTATCCACCAAGCTCTTGCCTCAGATGTTGCTCAGAGCATTGACGATGCCGTCAGTGATTACGACTTAGCGCTGGAAAATGTAGATATCGATCTCAACGTATTAGGGCTCGGGCCAGATGGACATGTTGCTTCTCTCTTTCCTGGAATTGCAGATATTGATGATCATCGAAAAGTATTCGCAATCACTGATTCTCCGAAGCCCCCAGCAGTTCGCGTCTCATTCACTATGTCACTAATTAATAGCGCAGCAGAAGTCTGGATAGTTGCTGCAGGTGAAAGCAAAGCTGATGCTGTGACAAAAATTATCGAAGGCGATCTCTCAATACCTGCGAGTTATGTTCGTGGAAATTCACACACTCGACTTATTGTTGATACAGAGGCCTTTTTCTCCGAATAAAAAGGTGAAAAAAGGCTGCAATTCGAAAGTTAATCGCTGCCTCGTATAGACTACGAACCTCAACGTTGAGCGTTTTCTACAGCGGATAGGCATCTTCATGACAACTACCAATTTCGGAATGGTCGGCCTTGGCCGCATGGGCGCAAATATCGTCCGTCGCCTGGCGCGTCACAACATCACCTCTGCCGTCTATGACGTCAGCCCTGATGCTGTCGCTGCTCTCGCTGCCGAAGGCGCAATCGCCTCAACAGATATGGCTCACTTAGCCTCACAACTTTCAACACCTCGCACCATTTGGATCATGGTTCCTGCATCAGTTACAGATTCAACAATCGCTGCAATGGCCGAACACCTTTCTGCGGGTGACACAATCATCGATGGCGGAAATAGCTATTACAAGAATGACCTCAAGAACGCTGAGCTTTTGAAGGCAAAGGGAATTAACTTTGTCGATGTCGGAACATCTGGTGGCGTATACGGATTAGAACGTGGATATTCGTTGATGATCGGTGGCGACGATGCTGTCGTGAAGTCACTCGATCCAATCTTTAAGGCGCTCTGCCCAGGTGTTGAATCTGCCGAACGCACACCGGGTCGTACAGGTGAACCACAGCAAGCTGAATACGGATATTTGCATTGCGGTCCAGTTGGTTCTGGCCACTTCGTAAAGATGATTCACAATGGAATCGAATACGGAATGATGGCAGCTTTTGCTGAAGGCCTTGCAATCTTTGAAGCTGCAGATGAGATGACTCCTGCATATGATCTTGATATCCCAGCAATTACTGAAGTCTGGCGCCGTGGAAGCGTTGTTGCTTCGTGGCTACTTGATCTCACAGCGCAAGCACTTGTTGAATCAAAAGAGCTCACTGAATATTCCACCGAAGTCAGCGATAGCGGTGAAGGTCGCTGGACTGTGCAGGCGGCAATTGAAGCTGGAATTCCAGCTCACGTCTTGAGCGCCTCGCTCTATGCGCGCTTTGCCTCCCGCAATAATGATGAATTTGCTAACCGAGTATTAAGTGCAATGCGCTATAAATTCGGTGGGCATAACGAGAAGCCACAGGCTAAGTAATGAAGGCAGATGCTTTAGTTCTCTTTGGCGCGACCGGAGATCTTGCAAAGAAGAAGCTATTTCCCGCTCTCTATGACCTTGAAGATCTGGG
>CAIPLJ010000092.1 GCA_903865885.1 uncultured Actinomycetes bacterium
GATGCAAAGGCATCGCTGACAAAGGTTGTCTCAGCTCTTAAAGCGCTTTAAATAAGTCAAGAAAACTCTGAAAGTGAGGGCGCCGCTAACAATCGCGGCTAACCCTCACATTTCAAAGTTTTCTTTCACGTAATATGCAGAATTCATTGCCTTCGGGATCTGCCATAACTACCCACGTTGTATCAGGATCTGCTGACTGTCCGATATCTATCTTCTTTGCACCAAGCTTTTCAAGGCGAGCAACCTCCGCATCTTGATTGTCAGGGCGAAGGTCTAAATGCAATCTATTCTTCACAATTTTTGTATCTGGAACTTTCAGGAAGAGAATGTCAGGAAAGTCAGTCTTATTTGGATCATTAAGTTCGCGCTCAATCCACCAACCAATATCGTCACCATCTTCGCCGACGGACCAGCCAAGTACCTCTGCCCAAAATTCTGCGAGAGCTTTTGGATTATGAGCGTCGACGGTGATGCATTGCAATGTAAGCATGACGCAATGTTAGAAGAAGAGAGGTTATTAGTGAAGTGTGCGGGAGAAGGGATTAACCCTCTTGTAACTCAGTTGGCGCATTGTGCACGTCGAGGACTTCAGAGTCCTTGATATCTGCAGCTTTGATATCGCCAGATAACTTATCTGTGCGATTCATAGGGCGCTTGGCATCTTCCTTATAGATCGCAGGAATTGAACCGAGCAGACCTTTCTGGAAATCTTCAAATGCTTGTAGTACTTCTGCCTTCGTATTCATCACGAATGGACCCATCCATGCAACGGGTTCTTTGATTGGCTGGCCACCGAGAATAAAGAGTTCGAGGTTTGGTGAGCGTGATTCTTGTTGGTTGGCAGCGCGCACAACAATGGTGTCGCCATCGCCAAAGACAGTGAGCTGGCCCATTGATACTGGGCGTTGTTCATCTCCTACAAAGCCATGACCTGACATTGCATAGACAAGTGCGTTGTAATCCTTACGCCATGGAAGGCGAAGTTCAGCACCTGGAGCTACGGTTGCGTGAATCAAAGTAATAGGTGTCTGCGTTGTTCCGGGACCTACATGTCCATCGAGTTCGCCGGCAATAATTCGAATGAGAGAACCGCCATCAGTTGATGAAATCAGTGAGACATCATGAGCGCGCACATCTTGGTATGCAGGTGGTGACCATTTCTTTGCTGCAGGAAGGTTGACCCATAATTGGAAACCGTGGAATAAACCGCCAGACATCACTAAATGCTCTGGGGGAGTTTCAATATGGAGAATTCCACCACCAGCTGTCATCCACTGTGTATCTCCATCAGTGATTGTTCCGCCGCCGCCATTGGAATCTTTATGATCGAAGATGCCATCAATAATGTATGTAACTGTTTCAAAACCGCGATGTGGATGCCATGGAGTTCCCTTTGGTTCACCCGGTGCATATTCAACTTCACCCATCTCATCTAAGTGAATAAATGGATCAAGCTCTGCTAAATCAACGCCAGCAAATGCGCGACGAACCGGAAAGCCTTCGCCTTCAAAACCTTTAGGAGCAGTCGTAATGCTCTTGACGCGACGTGCACGAAGTCCCGTTGTATCGCTGATGCGCGGAAGTACGGTGATGTCGCTAACGGTTACTGCTGGCACGGTGGCTCCTTTTGACTGAGCCTAAATCTAATTGAACTTTCAACTAGTCGCAAGTTCAATCATTCTTGTAATGGGCGTGCTTGTTCACGAAGCGAATTCTACGAAAGCCAAAGGCTGAGTAGAATGGAGCTGTGAACAAGCATGCTCCGAAGCTCGATAAGGTGATTCTGTATTACATCTTTACACCTATCGCCGATCCTGACGCTGTGCTCGTCTGGCAGAAATATCTATGCCAATCTCTTAATCTCAAGGGCCGTATCTTGATTTCTAAACATGGAATTAATGGAACTCTCGGC
>CAIPLJ010000093.1 GCA_903865885.1 uncultured Actinomycetes bacterium
AACGGGCAACGGCAGATACTGCAGAGATAGAACCTGCGTAATCCATTCGAGTAGGTCCTAGAACCCCGAGTGAACCAAGGGAAGGATCTGCGCCGTATCCAACTGTGACCAGCGATGTGGTCTGCAAACTTGTATCTTCTTGTTCGCTTCCAATAGTGACATGCACAGTTGGATGCGCATCGCTAAGTAAGCGAAGTAAGACAACTTGTTCTTCGAGGGCTTCTAAAATCGGAGACAAGGTAGCGCCCAAATCTTCGCCAGAACGTGCAAGGTTTGCAGTTCCAGAAATAGCCATCAACTCGCGACCATGTGAATCACCGATATTCGGATACTTCACAACAGCTACCTGCTTGGTGATATCTGCCAATAACTTTGCACTGCGTTTGACGACATCATCGAGATCATGTGCACCTTCAAGAAAAGTTTCGATAGCGCGACGCTCTGCTGTAGAAAGTGGCTTCACGGTAGAGAGTTTGTCGACGAATAGTCGGTATCCACGATCGGTTGGAATGCGTCCTGCACTTGTATGGGGTTGTGCGATAAAACCCTCTTCTTCAAGAACTGCCATCTCATTACGAATCGTTGCAGGGCTAATACCAAGTGCGCGCTTTCCAGCAATCGCCTTAGAGCCAACAGGCTCTTGGGTTTCGACATATTCGTCGACGATTGCCCGCAAAATTTCCAGGCGGCGATCAGTGGTCATAGTGAGGCAATCTTATCGCGCGCCCTTTAGCGCAGCATTTCATGCGTCAGGCGGTCGGCAATAAGGCGACCTTTGGGAGTCAGAGATATAGAACTCTCGCGTTCAATAACGTGACCGCTCTTGATGTACTCCATTGTGCGTTCATATTGCGCAACAGTGAGAGCTGCCTTCTTCACACCTTCAGGCATACGGATTGCAAGCATGATGTATTCAGATTTCTTCTCTTCATCTGATAAAACTTCAGAGTCTTTGATGGGAGAAATTCCTGCGAAAACCTTCTCTTTATAGGCGTTCGGATGTTTCACATTCCAGAAGCGCTTCTGGTCGATATGTGAATGCGCACCAGGGCCAAGACCCCACCAGTTATTGGATTTCCAATATGCGATGTTGTGGCGACATTGATGTCCAGGCTTTGACCAATTCGATAGTTCATACCATTTCAAACCATGTTGCAGACATTGCTGATCAACTAGGAGATACATATCGGCCATCAGATCATCATCAGGCATCGTGTATTCACCGCGCTTAATTTGGGCTGCAAGCTTTGTACCTTCTTCAACAATTAAGGCATATGCGCTGATGTGATCAATATTGAGTGAGAGCGCCTCTTTTACCGTCGCTGCCCAATCGCTTAAGGATTCACCAGGTGCTCCATAAATGAGATCGACGCTGACAGATTCAAATCCAGCAGCGCGCGCCATATCGACAGCCTTGCGAACATTCTCGGGATTGTGTGTGCGATCAAGGACTTTTAAAACTTCAGGGTTGGCAGATTGCATACCGAATGAGATGCGATTGAAACCTACCGCAAAGAGTTCATTGAGCTTTTCTTGTGTCACAGAATCTGGATTAGCTTCTAACGTGATTTCGCAATCTTCGGTGAGGCCATTGCGTGCCGTAATTGCTGTGATCACGCGACCCAGATCTTTAGGTGGCAAGAGCGATGGCGTTCCGCCGCCGAAGAAGATCGTTGGCACAGTCTCTTTTGGCGCAGCTTCTAACTCTTTAAGAACAGCATCGATGTAATCGCCTGAGACTATTTCAAGAGTTGCACCATCTTGTAGTTCAGAAGGCGTATAGGTATTGAAATCGCAGTAGCCACAGCGTCGTACGCAATATGGAATATGAACGTAGAACGAGAGCATGATCTTTACGATTCGAGCTTACGAGCTGCTTTGATCTTTTCGATATCGGCATCGGTAGCAAGGGCGGCAACGAAGGCTTCCTGCGGAACTTCAACGCGTCCCACCATCTTCATGCGCTTCTTACCTTCCTTCTGCTTCTCGAGAAGTTTGCGCTTACGAGAGATATCGCCGCCATAACACTTTGCAAGAACATCCTTGCGAATAGCGCGAATTGATTCGCGGGCAATAATGCGAGAGCCGATAGCTGCCTGAATAGGAACTTCGAATTGCTGACGAGGAATAAGTTCGCGAAGTTTGCCTGTCATCATCACGCCATAGGAATATGCCTTATCGCGGTGAACGATGGCGCTAAATGCATCAACTGCTTCGCCTTGTAGCAAGATATCGACCTTTACAAGATTGCCTTCTTCATCACCCATCTCTTCATAATCAAGAGATGCATAGCCACGTGTACGGCTTTTGAGTTGGTCGAAGAAGTCGAAGACGATTTCAGCAAGAGGAAGTGTGTAACGGATTTCAACGCGATCTTCAGAGATGTAATCCATGCCGAGCATGACGCCACGGCGCTCTTGGCAGAGCTCCATGATGGTTCCGATAAATTCTGCAGGGGCCAAGATTGTTGATTTCACAATCGGTTCTTTCACGCTTTGGATCTTGCCATCAGGAAATTCAGAAGGATTAGTAACAACGAACTCTTTACCGTCATCCATGGTGACGCGATAGACCACGTTGGGAGCAGTTGAAATCAAGTTCAGTTTTGCTTCGCGCTCTAGACGTTCGCGCACAATCTCCATGTGCAACAGACCTAAGAAGCCACATCGGAAACCAAAGCCAAGGGCGGCAGAGCTTTCTGGTTCGTAGACAAGTGCTGCATCATTGAGCTGTAATTTTTCTAGCGCATCGCGCAGAACAGGAAAATCTGCACCATCGAGTGGAAAGAGGCCGGAGAAGACCATTGGCTTAGGATCTTTATATCCACCGAGTGCTTCTTTTGCAGGGCGCGCGAAGTTTGTGATGGTGTCACCCACACGTGATTGGCGAACATCTTTTACGCCAGTAATTAAGTAACCAACCTCGCCAACACCAAGACCTTTAGAGGGAAGTGGTTCAGGGCTAATAACGCCGACTTCGAGAGCTTCGTGTTTGACGCCAGTTGAGAACATCTGGATTTGTTCGCGTGGATTGATGTGACCATCGATGACGCGCACGTAAGTAACAACACCACGATAAGAATCGTAGACAGAGTCAAAGATCAGTGCGCGTGCAGGTGCATCGGCATCGCCGACTGGGGCAGGAATCAGAGCAATAATTTGATCGAGCAGATCTGCAACGCCATCGCCAGTCTTTCCCGATACGCGCAATACATCTTCGACTTTGCAACCAATAAGGCCAGCAAGTTCTGCAGCAAATTTTTCAGGTTGGGCATTCGGTAGATCGATCTTATTGAGCACCGGAATAATGGTGAGGTTGTTCTCCATTGCAAGATAAAGGTTTGCAAGAGTCTGCGCTTCGATTCCTTGTGCGCAGTCGACCAATAAGACAGCGCCTTCGCATGCAGCAAGTGAGCGCGAGACTTCATAGGTAAAGTCAACGTGACCTGGTGTATCAATCATATTGAGGATGTATTCCTGGCCATCAATACCACTGCGCCATGGAAGACGGACAGCTTGAGATTTAATGGTGATTCCGCGTTCGCGTTCGATATCCATACGATCGAGATATTGCGCGCGCATATTACGTGCTTCAACTACTTCAGTAATTTGGAGCATGCGATCGGCAAGCGTTGATTTGCCGTGATCGATATGGGCAATGATGCAGAAGTTACGAATCTGCGCGGGATTTGTTGATGCTGGTTGCGGCGCCTTCGCAATGGATATTGCAGGCACTTAAGCGACCTTTATCTTCGGGATATCTTTAGCTGAAGGCGAAGAATTAACGAACGCCGGCTTTAGCAGCAGCCTTAGCCATTGATGACTTCTTATTCGCTGCAGCGTTCTTGTGAATAACACCCTTAGCAACGGCAATGTCGAGAGCCTTTGAAGCTGCGCGGAGTTCAGTGGTTGTTACAGCAGCGTCACCCTTCGCAACTGCTTCGCGGAACTTGCGAACAGCAGTCTTGATAGAAGATGAGACAGACTTGTTGCGAAGGTATGCCTTCTCGTTTGTCTTAATACGCTTGATCTGCGACTTGATATTTGCCACGTTTATTGCTCCGTCTGTGTGTTTTTAGCCAAACCTTGTGATTTGTGCAGATGCGTAGGTTATCAGCGCAAGGGCGTGAGCCCAAAATCGAGGATTATCGCTGGAATCATCGTTGGGCGCGGGCTGCTGCGATGGTCTGCAGGGCTTTTTCAAGGGCAAATATGGGGTCAGATGAGGCCCCTTTCACATCCGCATCGGCCTTGGCAATAGCTTCGACTGCAGATGCGATTCCACGAGGAGTCCAGGATTGCAGTTGGCGACGCGCTTTATCGATCTGCCATGGCGCCATTCCGAGTTGTCCTGCAAGTTCAAATGATTTTGTTCCGCGATTTGTTCCGGAAACTTTTGCAAGAGAGCGCAGAGATGATGCGATGGCAGATGTGACCATGACGGGATCGGTGCCGGTTTCAAGTGCGCTGCGCAAAGTAACAAGTGCCACCGGTAAATTGCCATCAATTGTTGCATCGGCAACATCGAATCCAGTTGTTTCGATTCTTCCTTGGTGAAATTTATCCACCATTGCTTCATCGATTGCGCCCGCTGGTGCATCGAGTGAAATTTGAGAGACTGCAGATTGCAATTCGCGAAGCTCGTTGCCAAGCGCGCCCACCATCGCCTTTATTGCACCAGGTGTTGCTTTGCGCCCTGCATCTTGAAAGAGCCCTTTAACAAAATCTTCTTTCTCAGATTCCTTCTTAATGGCATCGCATGCAATGATTTCAGGCTTTACCTTCTTAATGGCATCGAGCAGCGCCTTACCTTTGACGCCACCTTTATGAACAAATACAACGGTCATGGTGGGATCGGGTTGATCAAGGTAGCGAGTTACTTCTGCTTTGGAATCTTCGGGTAAATCCTGCAGATCTTTGAGTATAAGTGCGCGACGTTCGGAGAAGAGCGAAGGTGCGAGAGCATCTGCAATATCGCCGATGATTGCATCGGATGCATCGATGCTGGTGATTTCAGCTTTCTCTTCTTTAAATTCAGCATGTAACTTGGCGAGGGCGCGATCTGCAAGGGCGCCTTCAGAGCCGAGCAAGAGATAGAACGCGTTCATCTCGCCCTCCTCGGCTAGTAATTAACTCCACAAAAATAGAGCTGACCATCGTTTGCTGCGCATAATCGAAAATCGGTGGCGCCGAGCGGTAATCGCTACTGCCCCATCGTTATCGGTACGCAATACCTTAGCGCCTAACTGCGTCAGAGCCGAGATGGTGCTGTCTGCGGGATGTCCGTAGCTATTGCCTTTACCAACGCTAATGACCGCAATTGTGGGTGAGAGTTCGCGCATCAATGCGAGGTCTTGATACCTCGAACCGTGATGTGCAACTTTATAGATATCAACGTGGCCGATTCGCGATACCAGTTCTTGCTGCACAGGCGGCTCGATATCCCCCGATGCAAAGAGCGTGAAATCGGGTGAGCGAATAATCGCTGCAATGCTCGAATTATTCGGGGTGTATCCACTTCCGTTATCGGGCCAGACAACTTCGATATCAATATCTTGGATCGTGGCATGAGCACCAGCATGAATATCTCCAAACCATGTCGTGCCAATCTTTCGATGCTTCTTAGCGCCAGCAAGCCCACCAACATGATCTGCGTGGATATGAGTAAGTATGAGCAGCGGTATTTCTTTGATTCCTAATTGACGCAAGCATCTATCTTCGAGTTGTGGATTCGGTCCAGTATCAATCACTATCCCGCGATTGTGATGGAGATTAATCACCATCGAATCACCTTGTCCGATATCGCAATTAGCTACCTGCCAATCCCCTGCAGGAAAACGTTGCAGCCACGAGAGTGCAATAACAAAGATAAGAAGTGCTATCAGAAACTTTCTGCGCCAGAAATAGATGAGTGCAATGACCAGGGTCGCAACAAGAAAGCCATAGAGCCCCGTCTTGAGTGTGAAGACCGGAACCTGCGCCGACCAACGGGCAACCCAAGCAATCCACGCAGCGAAGGGTTTGATGAGAAAGATCAGCACGTATGAGAGCGATGGTGAAATTGGTGAAATCAGCGCTGCAATGAAACCAACAATCGTTATCGGGGTTACAGCAGGTGCTGCAAGTAAGTTAGCGACAATGCTCATCGGGCTGATGTATCCAGAGATTGCGACGATGACTGGCGCGCAGAAAATCATTGCTGCAATGGGTGGTGCTAGAAATAGTGGCTTAATCTTTGGGGCAAGTATCAATAAACCGGCCGTAGCAAGAACCGAGAGAGCAAAACCTGGATCACGTGCTTGAAATGGATCTGCAATTACAACTGCTGCAATTGCAAAACCAAGAGCTGGCAAAGAATCTTGGCCTCTCCGTGTTCCGTGAGCAAAGAGTAGAACCGCAGCCATTGCAGCAGCGCGCAGTACCGATGGAGAAGGTCGCACCAATGCGATAAATGCAGTAAGTGAGATTGCTGTTGCGATAAGGCGGTAATTCATCCGTCTGAAGATGAACTGCATCCCCCACAACACAAAGCTAGAAACGATGGCGAAGTTGGCGCCACTGACTGCAACGAGATGTGTGAGGCCAGACCTTCTCATATCGTTCTTAAAATCAGCGCTCTGCTTAGCCACATCACCAATAACCATGCCAGGAATCAGCGCACCGGCATCTCCTGTGCCGGTTGCTTCTCGCAATCCCAATCGAATCCGTGCCAGAGAACGTGCCCACAACGATGCATCTGTAAGTACGTCGACCTTATGGCTAACAATTAATAGAGCAGCAACTCGCTTCTCTTTACTTGCAACCACCTTTGCCGATATTCGAATTCTCTGCCCCGGAAGCAAGCCATCGACGTTGCGGGTAGATGCAATAACCCGCACTGGGATGCGCAATCGGTAACGATTATCGACCACTAAAGCCTGTCCGATAAAGCTAAATGAAGTCGGTGCAAAAGATGTTCCGAGGATTTTCGGTGCAACTCGCGTTGGGTCAGTTGTAATCTGCACAATCACTTCGGTCGACCTATTGCGATATTTCTGTATGGCGCTGCTATCAAGGGCTGCAATGCGGATCGACATGATCATTGCGCCCAGAGAGATTGCGATGATCAATACAGCAATACGTTTCTTGGAGCGAAGTACCAACGCACAAAGGAGCGCAACCGCAGAAATTCTCCACGGTGCGCTCCAACTTTGCACGAGTGCGCCAACCCAGACCGCTGCCCCTAATACAAGGGCGCGGCTATCGATTACACGCGCAGCTTCTCTTTGAATTGAGCGAATTTGCTCTGCCCTATTCCTTGCACCTTTAAGAGATCTTCAACTGCAGTAAATGGTCCATTTATTTTTCTGTATGCAACGATGCGGCTTGCTAGTACCGGACCGATTCCATCGAGTGATTCGAAATCTTTTGCCGTCGCTCGATTGATCATGATGGGGCCGTTCTTGCGAACTGGCGCGCCAGCGCTTCGCGAGAGCGCTATGGCTGCTGGATACACATATATTTGTTCACCATCTTTTAATATGCGCGCTTGATTGATATCTGAAGTATCAGCGCCTTTCTTCAGACCTCCAGCTGCTTTGATTGCCTCAACCACGCGTGAATTCAGGGGAAGGGAATACACGCCCGGATTTATAACAGCGCCTGCAACATCGACCATCAGCGTTTGTTGGGCAATATCTGTGATCTCAAGAGCTGCTGGAGCTGCCACAACTTCTTGCGATGAACCGCGTATGACAAAGAGCGCGGAGATGAGAACGACAAGGGCGGCAATAATTGCGAGCCCTCGTTTTTGTAGTGATGAGTAGTGGAGCTCGCTCCACCAATTACTTACCTTTTCGAAATATTCATTGTCCATCCGCGGATGGTGCAGGAAAAAGCGCCTCTATATCTGAGAAACATCCAAGGCTGTTGATTAAAGAACGATGTTGACGAGCTTAGGTGCGCGTGCAATTACTTTCTTTGGGGTTGCACCCTTTAACTCAGCAACGATTGCAGGATGAGCAAGAGCCGCTACTTCAAAATCTGCATCTGAAATGGATGGTGAAACGCTGAGTCTTCCAAAAATCTTGCCGTTGATTTGAATAACAGCTTCGACTTCGTCATCAACAAGCAAGGCAGGATCTACTGCAGGCCAGCCAGCAAGTGCGATAGCTGGCTTGTGGCCAAGACGCTCCCACATTTCCTCTGCTGTAAACGGTGCAACAAGTGACAACATAATTGCAGTGGCTTCAACCGCCTCGCGCACTGCAGGATCTGCCGCGCCACATCCTGAGTCAATTGCCTTACGAGTTGCATTCACGAGCTCCATAACGCGAGCAATGGCAACGTTAAATCGGAATGATTCAACTGCAAAGGATGCATCGTGCAGCGCCTTATGCGTTGCTTTGCGGAGTGAAAGCTCGCCCTTACTGAAATCAACGCCAGGTGCTGATGTGACATCACCAGATAAACGCCATGCGCGGCTCAAGAATTTAACAGAGCCAGATGGCGAAACATCTGACCAATCCACATCATCTTCAGGAGGACCTGAGAAGACCATCGACAAGCGAATTGCATCGACGCCATGGTTTTCGAGTTCATCCGATAAACGCACGAGGTTTCCGCGAGATTTCGACATCGCAGAACCATCCATGACAACCATTCCTTGGTTAAGAAGGCGTGTGAAAGGTTCGGTAAATGACAACATCTTCATGTCATATAAAACCTTTGTGAAGAAGCGTGAATATAGCAAGTGCAAGATTGCGTGGGTCACGCCACCGACATATTGATCAACGGGAAGCCATGTATCAATCTCTGCGCGGTTAAATGGTTCGGTTGCATTAGTCGATGATGGATAACGCAAGTAATACCACGATGAATCTACGAAGGTATCCATGGTGTCGGTATCGCGCATCGCAGGACCTGCGCACTTAGGGCACTTGGTATTGACCCACTCGGTTGCTGCAGCTAGTGGTGATTGTCCCTTTGGCTTGAGATCGAGTCCCTTTGCATCAGGCAGTAACAATGGAAGTTCTGAATCTGGAACAGCTACTTCGCCACACGCTTGGCAGTGAACGATAGGAATTGGTGTGCCCCAATAACGCTGGCGAGAGACAAGCCAATCGCGCAGACGATAGTTGCGTGCAGATTTTCCGAGGCCATCTGCTTCAAGTTGCTTATTAATTGCAGTGATTGCATCGACTTTATTGAGGCCATTAAGTGCGCCTGAGTTAATAAGTTTTCCATCACCTGTTGTAGCAACACCAGTGTCGCTCGGATCTTCTTCGCCGGTTTCAACAACAACGCGAACTGATAAGCCCATCGCCTTTGCAAAGTCGAGGTCGCGCTGATCGTGAGCCGGAACAGCCATGATCGCGCCGGTTCCGTAATCTGCCAAGACATAATCAGATGCCCAGATAGGTAACTTCTCACCATTGACTGGGTTAATAGCAAAGCGCTTTAAATCAACGCCTGACTTTGGGCGATCTGTTGCAAGGCGATCGATATCAGAGGCAGCTTTGATTTTCTCAAGGTATGACTTAAATTCTGATTCAACAGGTGTGCCCGCTGCAAGTTCGGCAGCAAGTGCTGAGTCAGCTGCAACAACCATAAATGTTGCGCCGTACAAAGTATCGGGACGCGTTGTGTAAATCGTGACAGGTTGGGTGCGGCCTTCGATTACGAAGTTCACATTGGCGCCTTGCGAGCGACCGATCCAGTTGCGCTGCATCAGCAATACTTTTTCAGGCCACTTGCCCTCGAGGTCAGACATGTCATCGAGCAAGCGATCTGCATAATCTGTAATCTTGAAATACCACTGGTTGAGCTTCTTCTTAGTAACTGCAGAATCACAGCGTTCGCATAGGCCTGCTACTACTTGTTCATTTGCAAGAACTGTCTGGCAGCCTGGGCACCAGTTAACTGCAGAATCCTTACGGTATGCCAAGCCACGGTCATGAAGTTTGGTAAAGAGCCATTGGTTCCACTTGTAGTACTCGGGGTCGCATGTATTAAATACGCGATCCCAGTCGAATGAACATGCGAAACGACGCATCGAAGCCTTCTGCGTTGCAATATTTTCATATGTCCAAATACGTGGATCTTCATTGCGCTTAATCGCTGCATTTTCTGCAGGAAGGCCAAATGCATCCCAACCGATGGGGTGCATGACGTTAAAACCTTTTTGTATCCAGTAACGAGCGATTACATCGCCAAGTGCATATGCCTCTGCGTGGCCCATATGCAAGTCACCTGATGGATAAGGAAACATATCGAGTACATATTTCTTAGGGCGCGCATCATCTGCTCGACCAGATTTAAATGGTTCGAGCGCATCCCAAATCGGCAGCCACTTCTCTTGCACGTATGCAAAGTCGTATGCCGCGTGTTCGCGTTCTGTACTCACGTGGAGATAAGGGGAATCGAACCCCTAACCTCTTCCATGCCATGGAAGCGCGCTACCAATTGCGCCATATCCCCATTCCCTCTTCAAGAACGCCACATAGCCTTTGGCTATTGTCGTTCTCACGAGGAATGAAATTGCCTTCGTAAAACATTTGTTCGAGCGCGCAGTTTAGCGCACGGAGTCAGGTACTACTGCGCCGGATTCTTCACCGTAGACAGGCTCTGGAATAGATCCTGCATTATGTTCGACCAATAACCAGCCTTTTGGTGATTCTTCAAGAATCGACCACTGCGCATTTGAAAGTCCACCGATACGTGACCACAGTGGAATGGGAAGCTCTAGATAAGAACCAATCACTGTGCGCGCAGTTCCACCATGAGTTGCAACGACAATTCTTTGATTATCTTTTCCTGCTAGCGCATCTGTAATTGCTGCAACGCCGCGGGCCCCAACTTCACTTCGACGTTCTCCGATTCCACCAGCTGGGTTATCGCCACCCATAGACCATTGACGCAAATTATCGAGATCGACTTTACGAATCTCATCACCGGTGAGGCCTTCCCAATTTCCGCAATTGGTTTCGCGCAGACGTTCATCAGTTGATACTTCAAGGCCCGTCAACTTCACTAATTCGTGTGCAGTTGCTTGGGCGCGACCGAGGTCGCTTGCAATAATCATTGTGGGGTTCATCGCTGCAATCATGGGAGCTGCATGCGATGCTTGAAACTTTCCAACTTCATTTAACGGAATATCGGTGTGGCCCTGAAACTTATTTGCAACATTCCATTCAGTCTGACCATGACGCCAGAGAATGATTTGGTTACCCACGAGCTGCTTCTTCACGAACAATGTCTAGATCAATCTTTGGACAGTCATTCCATAGGCGATCGAGCATGTAGTAACGGCGAAGTTCAGAAGATTGAATATGCACAACAAGATCTGAGTAATCAAGCAGTACCCATTCAGCGCTGCTTTCGCGGCGAATTGGTTTATCTCCCACTAAGCGAAGTTGTTCTTCAACTTCATCGGCAATGGCATCAATCATCTTTGCATTCGATGCAGTGACAATGAGAAAGACTTCGCTGAGAACGCTCTGATCGGAGAGATCGAGAGCCACGAGTTCGGTTCCGAACTTATCGACTGCAGCGCGGGCTGCAATCTGTGTGCGTTCAACGCAGGCGCTAGTTGCTGGCATAGAGGTTGTGCTCCTTTATAAAGGCCGCAACTGCTGCGGGTACTGCATCAGATATATGTGCGCGGATATCGGTTGCAGAGACTGCAATCGCATCAACGCTTGTGTTGTGCTTGCCAGGAAACCCTGGGCGATCAATGACAACAAATTCAACTAACTTCTTCAATTCGTCTGCGCGATGCCACTGATCAATCTTCTCGTATGCATCGGTGCCCACGACCAGAACGATGGTCTCACCTTCGTAGTTCTGAGCCACAGCTTCAACGGTATCGATTGCATAGCTTGGACCTTCACGCAGAACTTCGATGGGATTTACTTCAACGTGCGCACGTATCTCTGCAGGTAGAGCATCAATTGCTAACTGACACATTGTGCGGCGCTGCGCACCTGTTGCGCGTGGTTGGATATCGCGCAGAAGTGGCTGTCCGGCTGGAAGTACAAGTAAGTGATCAACAATCTTTCGAGAGATGAGTTGTTCAATCACATGGATATGACCGTTATGAATTGGGTCAAATGTCCCGCCATAGAGCCCAATACGCAAAGTGAACTACTTATCTAAACGAAGTACGACGTACAGGAGAAATGCAAAGATTCCGAAGGCGATAAGTCCGAATGTGTAAGGTGGAACTGGAAGTACGCGCGTTGCTTCGCCGAGAGTGATCATGACTGAAGATTACTACTTACCTGCGAGAAGTTCTAAAAAGCGCGCCTCATCGATGATTGTGACGCCCAACTCTTGAGCCTTTGCCAACTTCGAACCAGGATCTGTGCCGACCAATACATAATCAGTCTTCTTGGAAACCGATGATGTTGGTTTTCCACCATGAGCTGTAATGGTTTCAGCGATGGAATCGCGGGTAAATCCTTCGAGGCCACCGGTTACAACAAAGGTAAGGCCTTCAAGTGTTTGAGGAAGCTCGGCGCCCTTTGCAATGACCATTGCAACACCGGCAGCAGACCACTTTGTAATGATGGCTCTATGCCAATCAACGTCAAACCACTCGACGATAGATTGCGCAATCACTTCGCCGACGCCATCAATATCTGCAAGTTCTGCAACAGATGCCTTTGAAATTGCATCCATGCTTCCAAAATTAATGGCGAGTGCTTGTGCAGAAGTTGGGCCAACGTGGCGAATAGATAAGGCGACGATGGTGCGCCACAGGGGTCGGGTCTTTGCGATTTCAAGGGCCTCGAGTAATTTCTCGAGATTCTTGCCTTTGCTGCCATCTTTCTTTGTAAAGAATGCAGATTTCATCAGCTTGGATTCGGTGAGTGCAAAGATATCTGCCTCATCGGTGATGATGGAGTCTTGCAACAATGCAACGGCAGCTTCATAGCCCAACACATCGATATCAAGTGCTGCGCGAGATCCAATGTAGTAAATACGCTCGCGCAGTTGTGCAGGACAGCTGCGGGTATTGGGACAACGAATATCGACATCGCCCTCGGTAATCGCACGTAGTTCGCTTCCGCATTCGGGACAGTGAGTTGGCATCACAAATGCCTTCTCTTTTCCTGTGCGCTTATCAAGGACAGGCCCCAGTACTTCAGGAATAACATCACCCGCTTTTCGGATAATGACCGTATCGCCAATTAATACGCCCTTGCGTTCGATCTCTTCTTGATTGTGAAGCGTCGCATTGGTGACGGTAGATCCGGCAACTTTGACGGGTTCCATAAATGCAAAGGGTGTAACGCGTCCTGTGCGGCCAACGCTGACCTTAATATCTAATAGCTTTGTCGTTACTTCTTCGGGCGGATACTTATATGCAATCGCCCATTTTGGTGCGCGTGATGTAAAACCAAGTTTCTGCTGTTCAGCAATAGCGTCGACCTTAATCACGACTCCATCAATTTCATGTTCGACATCGTGGCGATGTACGTTGTAATTCTCGATGAATGCAAGGACTTCTTTGCGGCTTGTGCAGACTGTAAAACGAGTAGAAGTTGGCAAGCCCAGTGCTTTCAATTGCGCATACGCATCGGATTGTGATGCAAATGAAATTCCTTCGCTGGCACCGACTCCGTGCACAACAACGTCGAGGGCGCGCGAGGCGGTAACACGTGGATCTTTCTGTCGCAGAGACCCTGCTGCGCAGTTACGTGGATTGGCAAAAAGTGGCTTGCCGGCCTCTTCTAGCTCTTCATTGAGTTGGTTAAATGCTGCAACGGGTAGGAAAACTTCACCACGTACTTCAATCAGCGTCGGAATTTTCTTTCCCGTCAGCGCATGAGGAAGTCCCTTAATTGTCTTGACGTTAAGGGTTACATCTTCACCAGTCACTCCGTTGCCGCGAGTAAGTGCGCGCGTGAGCTGGCCGTTCTCGTATAACAAGTTGATGGCAAGTCCATCAACTTTAAGTTCGCATAGGTACTCAGGGTTCGGTGATTCTTTATCTATGCGGTCAAACCATGTCGCTAATTCATCGCTATCGAAGACATTATCTAGGCTCATCATCTTCTCGATGTGATCATGTTGATCAAATGTGGTGGCAAATCCCCCACCAACGCCAAGAGATGGTGAATCTGGTTCGAGAAGTTCGGGGTGCTTTGCTTCGAGTGCTGCAAGCTCTTTTAAGAGCGTATCGAAGGCAGCATCGGTAATCGTTGGGCTATCTAAAACATAATATTTAAATTGGTGATCGCGGATTTCTTGCGTGAGTTCGGTGATGCGATGACGAGCGAGGTTACTCATGCTGTCTCGCAGATAGTTGCCGACCCAACTACACGATCGCCATCATAAATAACCATTGCCTGTCCTGTTGCAAGGCCTAAGAGCGGCGCATCGAGTTCGGCAACTAATTGATCGTTATCGACGTAATAGGTGCAATCCAGTGCTGCGCCATGTGCACGCACTTGTACGAAACCTCGAAGAGGTGCCGCGCCCACAGCAGGGCCACAGAAGATTGGTCGCTCACCACGCATCGAAGTCACAGCTAAATCTTCTCGCGCACCTACGACAACGGTGTTGCTTACAGGTTCGATACTTAAGACAAAGCGTGGTGAACCATCTGCTGTTGGGACAGTTAGGCCCAAACCTTTGCGCTGACCGATTGTGTATGTATACGCGCCCTTATGTTCGCCCAATTTATTTCCATCTTGATCAACGATGGGGCCAACTTCGCTACCCATGCGATCTCGAAGCCATCCTGCATTATCGCCAGATGGAACAAAACAAATATCGTGGCTATCGGGCTTCTGTGCAACGGCAAGGCCGCGCGCTTCTGCCTCGATACGAATATCAACTTTTTCAGTATCGCCTAACGGAAATATTGCCCCATTGATTTGTTCGCGATTGAGAACGGCAAGAACATAGGACTGATCTTTAAGCGGATCGACTGCGCGATGCAGTGTGCGACCATCGGTTGACTCTTCTGTTCGCGCGTAGTGGCCAGTGACAACGCCATCGAAGCCCATAGCTTTTGCGCGATCAAGGACTGCAGCAAATTTAATCTTCTCATTGCAACGCAGACATGGATTTGGTGTACGCCCTGCCTTGTATTCGCTCATAAAGTTTTCGACGACGTTTTCATGGAATTCATCGGCCATATCCCAGATATAGAAAGGAATACCAATCACATCTGCTGCGCGACGTGCATCATGGGAATCTTCGATGGTGCAACACCCACGTGCACCGCTGCGGTACTTCTGTGGATTCGATGACAGAGCTAAGTGCACACCGATGACTTCATGGCCTGCTTCAACTGCGCGAGCTGCAGCAACTGCTGAATCAACGCCTCCGCTCATGGCGGCAATAATCTTCATTTTTTGCCTACTAAATTTGCTGCAAGTCCACGTGCAATCACATCAGGTAATACTGAGAGCGCATACTCAACATCTGCCTGCGTATTAGTTGTTCCAAATGAGAAGCGCAGAGATGATTGTGAGAGAACATCGGTCAGGCCCATCGCCATCAATACATGGCTTGGGCGATGTACACCCGCAGTACATGCTGCTCCTGTCGAACATGAAACTTTCTGTGAATCCATGAGCAATAAGAGTGAATCACTCTGTGTACCGGGAAAGGTAATATTTGAAATTCCAGGTAGGCGATCGGCGCCTCTGCCATTAATGACCGCATCAGGACGTGCTGCTAAAACTCCGGTTTCGAATGCATCACGAAGGGCTGCAACTTTTTTTGCGTCATATAACTTTGCTTCAACAGCTGCGGCAAATGCAACGATAGAAGGTGCGTTGAGAGTTCCGCTTCGAATATCGCGCTCTTGTCCCCCACCATGAAGTAACGCCGGGATTTCAACTGCGCGACGAAGAATGAGCGCACCGATTCCGAGTGGTCCGCCTACTTTATGTGCGCTAATTGTCATGGCAAAGAGGCCGAGATCTTTAAAGGAAAGTGGCACCTTGGTAAAGCTCTGCACTGCATCGCAGTGAACCGGAATATCCCCAGCAATTTTCACAAGGTCTGCAATCGGTTGGATAACGCCAGTCTCGTTATTGCTATGCATGACAGAAATCAGTGCAATCTCTGAACCACGATCTGCGACAACCTTTTTCACGTAATCAAGATCAATGACCCCATCGGTTGTAACAGGAATTTCTAGGAGCTGCGCGCCTTCATGTTCGACCAACCAATGCGCTGGATCGAGAACGGCGTGGTGTTCGATGCTCGAGACGAGTATGACTTTCTTTTCAGAATGCCAGAACAACCCTTTAATTGCAGCGTTATCAGCTTCAGTTCCAGATCCGGTAAAGATCACTTCGCTAGCTAAACAACCGAGAGCGTGTGCAATTTTTTCGCGAGCATCTTCAACATCTTTACGCGTTGAACGACCTTCAGTATGCAGCGAAGATGGGTTTCCTAATTTACGAAGTGATGTATTCATCGCGTCAATGGCGACGTCGAACATCGGCGTTGTAGCCGCATGGTCGAGATAGACGCTCATGGGAGCAGTCTAGTTCGTGCGCGCTACGACGCCTTCTGTGGCCTTCGGCAGTACGTTGAAGAGGTCTCCGACTACGCCGAAATCTGCGATATCAAAGATTGGAGCCTCGGGATCTTTATTGACGACGATGATTGTCTTCGAGGTCTGCATACCTGCGCGATGTTGGATAGCACCAGAGATTCCGCATGCAACATAGAGCTGCGGGCTTACAGTCTTTCCGGTCTGGCCCACTTGATGTGAATGCGGATACCAACCGGCATCAGTTGCAGCGCGAGATGCGCCCACTGCTGCGCCGAGTGAATCTGCAAATGCTTCAACGGGTGCAAAGTTTCCATCGGTACCGCGTCCACCTGAGACAACAATATTTGCTTCAGTCAGCTCTGGTCGTCCGCCCTTTACAGGAGGCTGCGATGACGAGACTGTCGCCTTCTTTGCATCGGCGCTAATCGTTGCAGTTGCATTTTCAATTGCAGGAGATGATGCAGAGAAATCTGCTTCCACGCTATTGGGGCGCACAGTAATAATTGCTGTGCCATGTGAAACCTTGGAATGAACTGTTGTCGATCCGCCAAATACCAATTGCGTTGCAGTGATATCTGCTGAAACATCGACTGCATCAGTGATGACTCCGGAATCGGTATGGACTGCAACACGTGCTGCTACCTCTTTACCAAAGGCATGAGATGCGATCAGAACTGCTGCTGGTGACTTCTCTTTAACGAGGTTGGCAAGTGCATCGGCAGATGCTGCAACGCCATGTGTTGCAAAGTCATCGGATTCAATAACAAGTACGTTGGCAATCGGACCTTGATTTACTGTTGCTGCAAGCGCTGCGCCCTTACCCGCACCTGCAAGAACTACTGCGGTTACTGAGCCAATTCGTGCTGCAGCAGTGGCAAGTTCTGCCGTTGTTTTGCTCGCCTTATCGCCTGAAAAATCAGCGAGGATAAATACAGTGCTCATATCAACTTCTTCTCTGCGAGGAAGTTCACAAGATCTTGCCCGCCATTGCCTTCATCGTTGACTTTAATACCTGCAGCGCGCGGTGGACGTGGCGTTGCATCGTTAACTTGTGACCATGCGCTCTGCGCAGACACTCCAACTGCTGCTAAATCTTTCTGGTCAATAACTTTCTTCTTTGCAGCCATGATTCCCTTAAAGGATGGATAGCGCGGTTCGTTGATTTTTTCGACAACGCTAATGACAACAGGGAAAGCTGCAGAAATTTCATCGACGCCAGCTTCAGTGACGCGCGTAATGGACACTGTGCCTGCAGGATCGACAGCAACCTTTGATGCAAATGTGAGCTGTGCCCATCCAAGGCGAGCGCTGATCATCGCCGGAACAACGCTCATGCGAGCATCGGTGGATTCAGTGCCGCATATGACGATGTCATAACCACCATCTGCAATCACCTTTGCGAGAACCGAAGAAGTTGCGAGCGCATCAGAGCCTGCAAGTGCGCTATCGCTGACCAAGATTGCGCCATTTGCGCCCATGGAAAGCGCCTTACGCACCGCCTCGGTTGCGCGATCTGGTCCCATAGAAATCACAGTGACTGAATTGGGTGCACCTTCTTCATTTCCGCCATGAGCTTCTGCAATACGTAGCGCTTCTTCCACTGCATATTCATCAAGGTCATTGAGAACAGCATCAACGTTCTCGCGATCGAGTAGACCGTTGACCATCTTCTTCTCAGCCCATGAATCGGGAACTTGCTTGACGCACACTGCAATCTTCATGGCGCTTATGTTACTGACGAGTAGCACCTTTGTGAAGCGTGAAACCCTCAACTAATACTTCACCTTCTATTCAGAGACACGTAACCTCTCGACTTATCTCAGGATGTTCTCACCCCTCACTCTGCAACCATGATCGAGCCTGGGACATCTGCAAAGTTACGTATCGCTGTCGTGACAGAGGCATTTCTGCCACAAGTAAATGGTGTGACCAACTCTGTTCTACGTCTTCTGGAATATTGCAAAGCGCAGGGCCATGAAGTTCTCATCATCGCACCTGAAAGTGAAGGGGCGCCAACGCGTTACCTCGATTACAAAATTAAGCATGTCCCAAGTATTTCGATGAAGAAGTTGATTCCCATGGGGATGCCTCGAAAATTTCTCGAACCACTACTTGAAGGTTTTGCACCCGATGTTATTCATTTAGCCTCACCAATCTTCCTCGGCCACTACGTCGCTCGCATTGCAAAGAAGATGCAGATTCCAACTGTCTCGGTCTATCAGACAGATATCGCAGGGTTTGCTCGTCACTACGGTTTAACGATTGCTCACACCACTTTGAAGAAGTGGGTCTCACGAATTCATCAAGCATCTGACATCACTCTCGCTCCATCGAAATGGGCATGTCGCGATCTTGAATCAAATGGTGTGAAAAATGTTCGCCTCTGGAAGCGTGGAGTTGATCTCGTTAAATTTCAACCTGCTCGTCGTGATGAATCACTACGCGCAAATATCACTGGCGAACATCAGAAATTTATTGTTGGCTATGTTGGACGCCTCGCCAACGAGAAGCGCTTGCATGATTTAGCAATTCTTGATCAACAAAAAGATATCCAACTTGTCATTGTGGGCGAAGGACCAGCTGCTGCTCGCTTTAAGAAAGAGCTACCTAATGCACGCTTTGTTGGATATCAATCTGGAACAGAGCTTGGTCGCTACGTAGCATCCTTTGACATCTTTGTTCATACAGGCAAGCACGAGACTTTCTGCCAAGCGATTCAAGAGGCACTTGCATCCGGAGTTCCTGTAATTGGTCCCGATTCAGGTGGGCCCGTAGATCTGATTGACCATGGCGTCACTGGATTGCTGATTGATACTGCTGATTCACATGCGCTTCTTGAAGCGGTAGAAACTCTTCGCTCCCATAGCTCCTTTGACTTAATGCAATTAGCTGCTCGTCGCGCTGTAGAACATCGCACCTGGGATTACATAAACGCCCAACTCATTGAACATTATCAAGATGCGATCTATGAACTTTCTAAGAGGAGAGGACTAGTCGCATGAAGATTATTCATATTGCCAACTTCTATGGACCAAAATCTGGCGGAATCAAGACCACGCTTCATAACCTTGGAACTGAGTATGGAAAGGTCGGCCACGACTTTATCTATGTAGTACCTGGCAAGAAATTCTCCCGCGAGAAGACAAGCCACGGCGGCTGTATCACTCTGCCATCGTGGGTTATTCCCTTTAGCGGCGGATATCGCGTCATTAAATCAAATCGCCAAGTAAAAACTATCTTGCAATCGCTTAAGCCAGATCGCATCGAAGTGTCAGATCGCTTTACTCTCTCATGTTTAGGTAATTGGGCAAAGAAGCGAGATATTCCAGCGATTGTCTTTAGCCATGAAACTCTGCGCGGTCTTGTTAAGAACTACTTTGGGATTCCACTCAATCACTTTGTGAGCTGGCATAACGCACGGCTGGCAGGAAGATTTGATTATGTTGTAACAACCACAAGTTTTGCAGCAGCTGAATTTGATGAGATTGGCACATCCAATGTTGTTCGCGTGCCACTCGGTGTCGATCTTGAAACGTTTTCACCACACCATCGCAATGAAGAGCTGCGCGCAAAGATGATCAAGGGTGGAGATGTGCTTCTAGTCCACTGTGGTCGACTCTCACCAGAGAAGAAGCCTGAACGTTCATTGCAGGCTCTGCGAGAACTTCTCAGCCGCGGAATAAATGCACGCCTTGTCTACATCGGTAGCGGGCCACTGCATAAGAAGTTATATGACTCATCTAGAGATATTCCAGTGACTTTCTGGGGATACGTTGCAAATAAGAATTTACTTGCGCAGATGATTGCATCTGCCGATGTCTCACTGGCTCCAGGACCTATCGAAACTTTCTGCTTAGCAGCACTTGAATCACTTGCAAGTGGAACTCCCGTTGTCGCATCTGAGACCAGCGCTGTTGGTGAGTTCCTCTATGGCGATAACGGTGCCTTCGTTGGATTAACTGCAGCTAATGACGGCGCCGCTTTCGCTGATGCGGTAGAGATTATTCTCGATGAAATTAAGGTAGATCCAACGCTATCTGCGCGATGCAGATTGCAAGCAGAG
>CAIPLJ010000094.1 GCA_903865885.1 uncultured Actinomycetes bacterium
GTCAGGCAGCTCGCGCATTGGGGCTATCTCAATCACAAACTTTGGAACATGTAGTTCTGCCTCAGGCACTTCGAAATGTCACTCCCCCGCTGCTCAACGATCTCGTCTCACTTCAAAAAGATTCTGGTCTGATATCAGTCCTGGGTGCAGTTGATGCGATCCGTGCCGCAGGAATCCAGACTGCGCAATCTTTTAACTTCACGCCCTACCTTGTGGCAGGTGCTCTCTTTGTATTACTTACTATTCCTCTTACACGCTTTACCGATTGGCTAACTCGTAAGCAAGATCTGCGCCAGCGCGCACAGGGACAGTGGTAGCCATGTCATCACTTCTTGAAATCAAAAATATTCGCAAATCCTTTGGTGCCAACCTTGTTCTCGACAACGTCTCCATTGATTTTCCCGCTCAATCTGCAACGGTGATTATCGGTGCAAGTGGTTCGGGCAAGAGCACATTGATGCGCTGTATGAACCTGCTTGAAGAGCTCGGTGATGGTCAGATCATCCTCGATGGCGCAGATATCTCCGCCTATGGTATTGAGATAGACACTGTTCGCGCCCAGATTGGTTCTGTCTTCCAAGCATTTAATCTATTTCCACATCTATCAGTTCTCGACAACATCACTCTCGCTCCACGGTTGGTGCAGAAAAAGAAGAAGGATGAAGCTGAGAAGTTGGCTCTCGAACTTCTTACACGCTTCGGGCTAGCCGATAAGGCCAATGAATTCCCCAACCTACTCAGCGGTGGACAGCAACAACGCGTGGCGATAATCAGAGCAGTTGCAACTAATCCCAAGTTACTTCTGCTGGATGAAGTAACTAGCGCTCTAGATCCAGTTCTGATCGCCGAAGTACTGACCTTGATTTCAGAGCTGAAATCTGAAGGGATGACGATGGTGATTGCCACACATGAAATGGGATTTGCTAAAAAGATTGCCGATAACGTCATCTTCCTGCATGAGGGGCGAGTTCACGAGACAGGGACTCCAAACCAGATATTTGATGCGCCTCAGAGTCCAGAACTCAAAGCCTTCTTAGGCGCTTTGCACCAAGCAGGCCGGCTCTAACTTTTAATCGAGGAAGAAGTCGAGCAAGAAATCTTTAGTTCCCGGCACTACCGAATATTTTTCTAAGTCAGTGATTCCTTCAGATGCTAAGACTTCGTCATCAACAAAGAAGTTTCCTGTGCACTCTTTTGAGATGCGATTGAGGATGATGTAGGCCGAATCCGAGAGAATTTCTGGCGTACGGCAAGCTGCTGTATCTACTCCTGGAATCATCGCAAGCGCTGCTGTATCAATGGCAGTACGTGGCCAGAGCGCATTGACTGCAATTCCATCACGTTTAAATTCTTCAGACATACCAAGCACGCACATGCTCATCCCATACTTTGCCATTGTGTAAGCAACATGGTTCTTAAACCACTTTGCCTTCATGGAAAGTGGCGGAGACAAGGTCAAGATATGCGGGTTGCGTCCAGCTTCTGCTGATTGGCGAAGGTAGGGAATCGCTGCTTGAGAAGTTAAGAATGTGCCTCGCACATTGACATCGAACATCAAGTCAAAGCGCTTGGCTGGAGTATCTTCGGTGCGAGTCAAGTTGATAGCACTGGCATTGTTAATAAGAATATCGATGCCACCGAATTCTTTGGCGGCTTGCTCTACTGCTGCGGTTATCTGACCTTCATCTCGCAAATCGCATTGGATGGGAAGTGCTGTGCCACCGGCTGCGCGAATTTCTTCAGCTGCGGTATGAATTGTTCCGGGAAGCTTTGGGTTGGGATCAGATGTCTTGGCTGCAATCGCAATCGATGCGCCATCTCGAGCCGCGCGAAGTGCAATGGCTAACCCAATTCCGCGAGAACCTCCAGTGATAAAGATTCGCTTACCTTGAAGTGACATCTACTTTCCCTTCTTTGCCATGAATTTCATAAAGGCATCTGCCGCCTCTTCGGATTGGAGCGCTAGCGCAAAGAGTTGGAATTCGGCGCGCATAACATGAGCAACAGCATCATGTTTATTCGCCTTCATAAGCGCTTTAGTATTCATAATTGCCTTAGGAGGCTGTTGAGCAATTTGTTCAGCTATCTCAAGTGCGATGCGCTCTGCTTCCGAATCAATTACAGCGATCATTCCCATCTCGAGGGCTTCATCTGCGCCAAAGGATTCACCTGTCATAAAGATTTTCGCTGCGCGCTGATATCCGACTAGTTCAGGAAAGAGCTTTGTCGATCCAGCTTCGGGAACTAAACCAAGTGATGTGAAAGGCATAGAGAACTTTGCATTGGGCGCGGCAACTACGACATCACAGTGCAGCAACATTGTTGTACCAACCCCCACAGCATTTCCTTTCACTGCTGCCAGCAGTGGCTTAGGAAATTCAAGGAGTGCACCGAGAAACTTCGCGACTCCGGAATCTTCCCCAGTTGGTGGATTGGACATGAAGTCACGAATATCGTTTCCTGCCGTGAAATGTTCACCTTCGCTAGTAATTACGACGCAGCGAATTGAGTCGTCTTCAGCTGCCTGATTGAGGTGCTGAGCCAACCCGGCATACATATCCCGGGTGATCGCATTCATCTTCTCTGGACGATTAAGACGAATAACCAGGGTCTGGCCATGCGTGGATGTCGTTATTTCCGTCATTCGCGCATCTTAAAGGGTGGCGAGGATATATCAAAGGATGCTTGTAGGAGCATAATAAAGATAGCAACGGAGAGGTCGCTACCATGCCAAGAGATATAACCATTACTACTAGGGAACTTTCACCATTCGAGCAATTAGTCTTAGGTCTGCTCTGTGAAGGAAAAACAAATTCTGCAATTGCCCGTGAAACTAGCCA
>CAIPLJ010000095.1 GCA_903865885.1 uncultured Actinomycetes bacterium
GCGCCATCGTTTTCTCCTCTCGAATACCTTAGGTGCTAAGGATACGCGCAAAGTTACCAATCGCGCTGGATATAGCTCCTTGGCGTACGCCATCTCGCCCGCCATCGAGGGTCAAGAGCAAGGTTTGATTGATGGGCCCTGCTATGGCGATCCAGACCGTGCCTTCACGGATTCCCAAGTAATCACCGGGCCCTGCAATACCCGTTGTTGAAATTGCCCATGTTGTACCGATCTTCTCGCGAGCACCATTGGCCATCGCAACTGCAACTTCTTCACTGACAACCGAGAACTCATCAATGAGTGCGCGAGGTACTCCTAAGAAATTAACTTTTACATCCGATGTATAGGCGATGATGCCGCCGATAAAAACTTCGGAGGCTCCGGGAACGGCAGTGAGCGCATGTCCCAATCCACCACCGGTCAGAGATTCTGCAACTGAAACTGTTTCGCCGCGAGCTTTGAGAGTCTCGATAATAGTTGTGGCATAGACACTAGTTGTCATGAGATAAATCTATCGCTTCTGGTACCAAGTACGTAAGTAGTCAAATCCAGTGGTAATTGTCAGAATTACCGCAACTCCGATGAAGGAATATTTAAACCAATCGAGGGAAGATGGAAGTGGCAACATAAAGAATCCAACACCGAAACCTTGGAAACCAGTTTTGAGCTTGCCACCTTTACTCGCAGGAATGACTCCATCTTTGATGACCAGCAATCGAAAGATCGTTATTCCAATTTCGCGAAAGAGAATTACGAATGTGATCCACCAAGGAAAACGACCTAGGATTGAAAGTGAAATCATTGCAGATCCAATAAGTGCTTTATCTGCAACAGGATCGAGGAAAGTTCCTAACGCTGTTATGCGATTAGATTGCCTCGCCCACTTGCCATCTGCAATATCTGTTAACCCCAAGAGAAAATAGATGCACCACGCGATGATTTGAAATTTAGAATTCTCGCCTCCATCGTAGAAGATAGTGAAAACACCAATAGGTATCAAGAGAATACGAGTAACAGTAAGAGTATTTGGGGTAATAAAAGCTGGAGACTTCATCGAACTTCCGCCATTAAATCTGCGCCCATCGAATCAATAATGACTGCATCGACATATTGACCAACGGCAAAATCAGTGCCGATAAATGATGTCGTGCCATCTACTTCAGGCCCTTGATGAGCAGCTCGCCCTTCCTGTAATTCAGCATCTTCAATGAGTACGCGCACATGTTCGCCGATACGAGCTTGGGCGCGAAGTGAAACCATTTCATCGGCAAGAGATGAGAGGGTCTCTACTCTCTCTCGAATTACCTCTTCTGAGACCTTATCGCCAAGGTCTAACGCTTCAGTTTTATCTTCATCTGAATAACCAAATATGCCCACGGCATCGAGCTTTGCTGCGGTAATGAACTCAGCTAAGTCGTTGTAGTCAGCTTCTGTTTCGCCTGGAAATCCCACAATGAAGTTAGATCTGATGCCAGCCTCAGGTGAGAGCGCCCTAATCTGTGAAATTAGGTGAAGGAACTTCTCTGAATCTCCGAATCGTCGCATTCGACGTAACACCGTTGGGCTGGTGTGTTGGAAAGAAAGATCGAAGTACGGCGCAACCTTCTCGGTCTCAATCATTGCCTGCAAGAGTGAAGGTCTCATCTCTGCTGGCTGAAGATAGGAAA
>CAIPLJ010000096.1 GCA_903865885.1 uncultured Actinomycetes bacterium
AGATGAAGAACAAGCAAGGGTCATTCCGGTAATACGTGCACTCACTCAGAGCTCTGCAGTTATTAGCATCGACACTATGAGAGCCTCGACTGCAAAACTGGCCGTCGAAGCCGGTGCAACGATTGTCAATGATGTCAGTGGCGGCGCTGCAGATTCGCAGATGTTTGCAACGATTGCAGATCTTGGATGTAAGTACATCCTGATGCATTGGCGAGGCCATTCGAAAGATATGAATTCCAAGGCGATCTACGATGATGTTGTAACTGATGTTATTGAAGAGCTCACTATCCAACTCAACAAAGCACTTGCTGCTGGTATCAAAGGCGAGAAGATCATCCTTGATCCCGGAATCGGTTTTGCACAGGATGCAGAACATAATTGGGAGATCCTTCGCAGGATCGATGAATTTGTTGCTTTGGGCTATCCAATTCTCATCGGCCATTCGCGCAAACGCTTTCTTGGCGGAGAAAGCCCCGATGATCGCGAAGAGGCGACAGTGCGGGTAACGCAATCCCTTGTTGGCAAAGGTATCTGGGGAGTTAGAGTTCATGGCGTGAGAGAAAATGTTGAGGCAGCTAAATCATGAGCGATGTCATCAGCCTTACGGGCATTTGGGGCTTTGGGTATCACGGAGTCTTTGATCATGAAGCAAAGAACGGTCAAGATTTCTTTGTCGATCTTGAAATTCATCTCGATTTATCCCGTGCAAGTGTCACGGATAACCTTGAAGAGACTATTGATTATGGCCTCCTTGCCAATCTTGTCGTTGAGGAAATCACTGGCGAGCGAGTTCAGTTAATCGAACGATTGGCTGGACGGATTGCAGATCGAATTAAAGCCGGACATCCTGAAATCACAAATATCGCCGTGACAGTACATAAGCCAAAGGCTCCAATCTCGGCACAGACAACAGATATTTCAGTAACTATTACTCGATGAAAGCAGTAGTCGCACTCGGTGCAAATATCGGAAATCCGAAAGAGCAGATGGATTTGGCAATCTCGTTATTGCGAGAATCAACAGATGTGATCGCTCTATCTTCGTATTACACGACAAAACCTGTAGGTGGCCCAGAGCAACCGGATTACATCAATGCGGTCTGCACTCTTGAAAGTGATTTACCTGCTCTTGATTTACTCTCCTTGCTTCGCGGTATCGAGAAATCACTTGGACGTGAGCGAATCGAAAAATGGGGGCCGCGCACAATCGATCTAGATCTCATTCAATATGGAGGGCTCTTAAGTAAGGCCGATGAACTTGAACTTCCACATCCGCGTGCTCACGAGCGACGTTTTGTCTTAGAACCGTGGCACGAGATTGAACCAGATGCAGTTCTGCTCACACACGGAAAGATTTCTTCCCTTTTGGAGCAATTGCCCTAACACCTTAGAATTGCCTTACTGCCTGCCCGGTACCTGAAAGGACTGGAGCCATGAAAGTAGTAACAGATGCTCGCGAGCTCCCTTCTGCCTGCACATTTGTTCCGACTATGGGCGCACTACATGCAGGACATGCATCACTCTTCGCACTGGCTAAGACATATGGCGCTGATGTTGTCGCAAGCATCTTTGTAAATCCACTGCAATTTGAGAACGCAGAAGATTTGGCGAGATATCCACGGACACCTGAAATTGATTTTGAAATCGCAGCAGCCTCGGGTGTCACACATCTCTGGTTACCTAAACAGTCAGAGATCTACCCTGAAGGATTTAGAAAAATTGCCGCAGGTCCCATTGGAGATATCTACGAAGGTAAATCTCGAGCTGGCCACTTTGATGGAGTACTTACCGTTGTCAGCAGACTCTTTGAATTAGTCCAACCGAAAGTTGCAATCTTTGGTGAGAAGGATTTTCAACAGTTGCAACTGATAAAGACAATTGCTTGTGATATTGAAATCATTACAGCGCCAACAGTTCGTGAGGCAGATGGCCTAGCAATGTCTTCGCGCAATATTCGACTTACACCTGAGGGAAGGGTTGCAGCTCAAGTGGTCTATCGAGCGCTATCGCAATCAAAGACCGAAGTTGAGTTACGTGAGATTTTGGCAACAGAGCCAGCATTTACTCTCGATTACGCCGATTACATCGATGAGAAAACTTTTGCACACGCTCAATCAGATACTAGCGATGTACGAGCAATTGTCGCGGGCTGGATAAATGGTGTGCGTTTGATTGACAATATGCTCATGGGAAACCGCGCATGAAGCTGCTGGCACAAGCACCGGGATGGACAGCATCCGCCGATGTGATTGTTGTTGGATCTGGAATTGCTGGCCTCACTACTGCACTGCAATGTCGAACATATGGTTTATCTGTACTACTCGTAACAAAAGCGCGCGTTGATGAAGGTTCTACAAAGTGGGCACAGGGTGGAATCGCTGCAGCGCTGGGCGATGGCGACTCTCCTGAAGCACATGAGAAAGACACGCTTGTCGCCGGCGCTGGACTCTGTGATGTTGAAGCAGTGCGCGTATTAGTTACCGAAGGTCCTGAAGCAGTTCGGAAATTGATTGAACGCGGTGCAATCTTTGATAAAGAGGCAAGTGGAGAAATTGCACTTACACGTGAAGGTGGCCATTTGCGTAACAGAATTCTTCATGCCGGAGGAGATGCGACAGGTGCTGAAGTATCACGAGCACTTCTTGCGGCTGTCCAGAATGATCCTGAGATTGAAGTAGTCGAACATGCGCTCGTGCTCGATGCTCTCAAGAACGATATTGGCGAAGTATGCGGAGTAACTCTTCACGTTATCGGCGCAGGTAGCCGCGATGGAGTCGGTCGTGGTTTAGCGCGCGCAGTTGTTCTTGCAACAGGCGGACTAGGTCAAGTATTTGCACAGACTACAAATCCATCCGTATCCACAGGCGACGGTGTTGCACTTGCACTTCGTGCTGGTGCAAAAGTCGCTGATGTTGAATTTATTCAATTTCACCCAACAGTTTTGTGGCTCGGTGATAACTCAGAAGGCCAACAGCCACTCATTAGCGAAGCGGTACGTGGCGAAGG
>CAIPLJ010000097.1 GCA_903865885.1 uncultured Actinomycetes bacterium
AGAAATTCCTGCCTCAATGTGAATATTTGGACCAAAAGTTTCTATTGCTCTGTCGAGTGCTTTCGTTGGAGACAAGTTCCAGCAATGTGCCAATCGATTATCAGCTAATGGATTGATGAGGCTTCGCGAGATGACAACTACAGGTACTGGTGTTCGGTGATAAGGCTCAACGCGAGCAGTTGCTCCACCAATAAGAATGCAATCTGCTTGTCGCCTACTTGTCAGAAATGCTGTTCGATCTGCTGTATTTGATACTCCAGCCGAATTACCATTTTTAGATGTGGATCCATCTCTTCCTACTACGAGAGTCACAGTCACGGCCATATTGCAAAGAATATTGAATTTCTCACCCATTTATCAGCAAAATTCCCCGTTCCAAATTGAAAATCAATATAGAGGAGCGTTAGCCTTAAAACATGAGAAATCGATTGAGTGCTGGTGCTCTCCTCTCCAGCCTTATCTTTCTACTCCCACTCATCACGGCGCCTGCTGCACACGCAGCTCAGACTCTCGCTCAAGTTCAGATTCGAGTGCAACAACTGCAGGAAGATGCAACAACTGCGGCTGAAGGAGCGCAGGAAGCCAAGGTGCAACTTTCAGCCCTGACTCGCAACCTTGCAGGAATCCAGGCGCAAGCTGCAATACAGGGAAAGACTGTTGATGCAATTTCAAAGACCTTAGGCTCAATTGCCATTGAGCAATATAAATCTGGATCTATGAGTCAGAGCCTTGAGCTGCTCTTCTCATCTGATCCATCGCTCTATCTCTCATCTGCGGGATCTCTCGAAGCAATCACCCGTCGCAAATCTACGCAGCTCCGTAAATTTCAATCTGCAGAACAAGCACTAAATGCATCCTCCCTCACCGTGAGCGATCGTCTAGCTCAGGTGAAAGTTCTGCAAAAAACACTGGCGCAACGAAGCGCTCTTGCAACAGCCAAACTTGCGGAAGCCCAGGCTCTCCTTGCAACACTCAAGAAGGAAGACCGTGACAGATTGGCGAAACTTGCGTTAGATCAAGAGAACGCGGATCAAGCATCCTCTCTCGTTGCAGCAAAGAGTGCGGCAGGTGTTTCTGGTCGCGGTGGTATTGCTTTGAAATTTGCACTTCAGCAGATTGGTGATGTCTACGTCTTCGGCGCAGCTGGAATGAAGTACTGGGATTGCTCAGGACTCACGATGAGAGCTTTCGCTGCAGCAGGAGTTTCAATGCCACACTCTGCAGCCGCACAAGCGCGGATGGGTAAATCTGTTCCTTTTAATAAGAAGCAACCAGGAGATTTACTCTTCTTTGGCCGACCAGTGTCACACGTTGCAATTTATTTGGGAGGAGGTCGCATGGTTCATGCACCTCACACCGGTGCACGAGTCAAAGTTGCTGAAGCATCACTGGGCTCTAAACCTTTGGTTGCTGTCCGCCGGTTCTAATGACTTTACAGATCACTCCACAGAAGAAGATTCTCTGTATCACCAATGATTTTGGGCCACGCGCCGGCGGTATTGAGACTTTTGTTATTGGACTCATCGAGCGTATGCCGAAAGACTCAATAATCGTCTTCACATCCTCACAAGATGGCTCTGCACCTTTCGATGCAAAGTGGATGAGCGAATATGGAGTAGAAGTGATTCGCGACAGAACTCGGATTTTACTTCCCACGTTTCGTATTGGCTCCCGGGTTCGTGCTCTTGTGCGAGAACGTGAAATCAGAACTGTTTTCTTCGGTGCTGCAGCGCCCTTGGCACTTCTTTCGCAAGGGCTACGAAAAGCTGGCGTCACTCGAATTGTGGCGCTGACGCATGGGCACGAAGTGTGGTGGTCGAAAGTCTGGCCATTTTCATGGGCAATGCGGCGAATTGGAAATGGCGTTGATCATCTAACTTATCTTGGAGAGTTCACACGCAGGAATATCTCCCAAGCGCTAACACAGCGTGCGAGCGATGCAATGGTGAAGATTGCTCCAGGAATTGATACAGAACATTTTGCTCCTCGTTCAGATGCGGCAGAGTTACGTCGCGAGCTCGGATTGGCCGATAAGAATGTAATCGTGAGCGTTGGCCGCCTTGTACATCGCAAAGGTCAAGATAGATTAATTGAATCTCTTCCTGAAATTCTTACTCAGATCCCGCAGGCACATATTCTCTTTATTGGCGATGGTCCATATAAAGATCACTTGGTAAAACGTGCTGAGCAACTTGGAGTGAGCCCGCACATCACCTTTATAGGGCGCATTCAGTATGCAGAACTTCCGCGATATATCTGTGTAGGGGATATCTTTGCAATGCCATCGCGATCACGTCTTGCAGGGCTTGAAGTCGAAGGACTCGGAATTGTTTACTTAGAAGCAAGTGCATGTGGCCTTGCAGTTATTGGTGGAAAATCTGGAGGTGCACCCGATGCAGTTCTCGAAGCAGAAACGGGCTTTGCAGTTGAAGGAACCTCTCCAGCAGCTATTGCTCAGGCAGCAATAGCATTGTTATCTCAGCCTGAACTATCAGCGCGCATGGGTGCGCGTGGACGAGAATGGATTCTGTCGCAATGGCAATGGAGTGCATGGTCCTCGCGCTTCAATGAGCTACTTCAATAAACCAGCAGCGCGAGCTTTAGCAATTGCTTGAACCCTATTTTTAACCTCCAATTTTCTATAGATTGAAGTCAGATGCTTTTTCAGTGTTGACTCGGTGATAAAGAGCCGAAGTGATAACACCTTGAGTGAATCTCCATCGTGTAACTGGGAGAGAATCTGTATTTCTCGCTGAGACAGACCGAAAGCCTTACTGTCCCTGTCGATTATCTGAGCCATATCGTGAGCGGAAAACGATTGCGGAGCGCTCAGCGCGTGATCCATAAAGTTGAGCAAGACTGGAAGAGGTTCAGACTTATTTACGTAGGCACTTGCACCCGCTCGCATCGCTGCTAGAACGTACTCATCTTCAGCGTGCATGCTTAATACGATTATTGCAGTACGTGTTGAAATGCTTCGGACCCATGTGACAAGTTCTAGACCATTACCATCAGGGAGATTGATATCAAGAAATATGAGCTGTGGCTTCAGCGTCGCAATCTGCGCCATCGCTTCGCTCTTGGAAGCAGCTGCAAGGATTGAGAATCCAGTACGAAGTTCGAGGGCTCTGCGGATTCCATCGCGGACCACTGCATGGTCATCAACAATGAGAGTGATGATGAGCTCGCTCATATCAGGAGCGCGATACGAGTCCCTTCAATACTTTCAATAGTGATGCTTCCTTGCAGATTGTGAACTCTTTCTATAACTCCGCTTAAACCAAAATGTCCATCTTTCACCTGTGCACCTCCAATCCCGTTATCGCTTATTTCAAGACATGTGCGATTGTTAACGGGATAGAGATTCATTACTACACGGGTAGCCCTAGAGTGTTGAGCAGTATTGCGTAGGATTTCAGTCGTAATAGCTAAAAGTTCGTCAGCAAAGGCAACGGAGAGCGTTACCTCTTCACTTGCAAATTCCAGAGAGATTCCAGGAATTAGCGTTGCAGCAATCTCGCGAATTCGATCAGAGAGCGAGACCTTCTCGGGGGAGCGCAGATTGAGAATCTCGCGTCGCACCTTCGCAATCAGCGCATCTATTTCCAATCTTGTGTGACGTACCTGTGCTCGTGCGGTGGTATCGAGCGAAGGCTCTGCTAACAATAGGTCAAGTGAGTAACCAACCCCCACTAAATCTTGTGCAATCCCATCATGCAGCTCGCGAGCGACTGCCAGCTGTTCATGTGAGGGAAATGCCATTGCGCGCTACTTTGTGAAGAGAGCCGTGATCTCAGCTGCATAATGTTCTGCGATGACGTGGCGCTTCAGCGAAAGTTTTGCAGTCATCTCTCCATTGGCAATAGAAAAATCTTTCGCCAGGATTGTAAATTTGCGTATTGATTCAGCTTTAGAGACAGCTTTATTAGCTTCGTCAACTGCAGTTTGGATGACTGCTTGCAGATCAGGATCATTGACCAAAGTGTCAATCGTTGCACCAGTTTTGTTGTTGGATGCTATCCAACCTTTGAGCATGTCAGGATCGATCGTAATCAGAGATGCGATAAATGGTTGGTTATCTCCGACAACCATGCATTGGCTGACAAGTGGATGTGCACGCAGACGATCTTCAAGCACTGCTGGAGCAACATTTTTTCCACCAGCTGTAACGATTAGCTCCTTCTTGCGACCTGTGATGTAGAGGAACCCCTCGTCATCGAGTTTTCCAAGATCACCAGATCTAAACCATTGTCCATCGAATACTTCTTGATTTGCAGCATTGTTCTGCCAATAGCCTTGCATCACAATTGGTCCCTTTATGAGAACTTCACCGTCGTCGGCGATCTTGATAGATGTACCAGGAATAGGGCGCCCGACAGATCCAACTCGCAAATTCTTAGTAACGTTGAGAGTTGCACCTGCGGTTGTTTCGGTTAATCCATATCCTTCAAGAATTGTGATACCTGCACCGCGATAGAAATGGCCAAGGCGCGTACCTAAGGGTGCTCCACCGGAGATAGCAGCCTCAACCGAACCGCCCATCGCTAGGCGAATCTTTGAGTACACAAGCTTGTCGAAGAGCGCGTGCTTTAGTGTGAGAAGTGGATTGAAGCCACGCTTATCTTGAGCCTCGCTATAGGCAATTGCAACGTCGGCTGCTTTACGGAAAATCTTTCCCTTACCTGCACCATCTGCTCGTGCCTCTGCACCGTTGTAAATTTTTTCAAAGATTCGAGGGACAGCAAGCACGAATGTGGGTTTGAAGGATGCAAGATCAGGTTGCAGACGACCAACTGGATCGCTGCAATGCGCAAGATGCAGTCCAGCATGTATTGCACCAATTTGCACCATGCGTCCAAAGACGTGAGCAACAGGAAGGAAGAGCAGCGTCGAGCCTCCAGGCTTAAGGAAGAGATCACTTGCAGCTTCAACGACATTTCCACATTCAGCTAGAAAATTGCCGTGAGTCAATTGCACGCCCTTAGGGCGGCCAGTTGTGCCTGATGTGTAGATAAGTGTCGCAAGAGTCTCAGGCAAAAGTGCATTACGGCGTCGATCAATTTCATCATCAGAGATGCCGGCTCCTGTGGTGCGCAAGTGTGCCAAAACATCTTCTGTCATTACCCAGATATAACGAGTATGAGATGGAAGAACAGAATTTACTAATTCGCGATGAGTGGGTGTTTCGACAATGAGCCCAACTGCACCCGAATCGTTAAGAATCCAATCCACTTGCTCTGCAGAAGATGTCTCATAAATGGGAACGACGCAACCACCTGCATACCAAATTGCAAAGTCTAAAATTGTCCATTCGTATCGAGTGCGCGCCATGATTGCAACGCGATCACCAATCTGAATTCCAGCAGCAACTAAACCCTTAGCAGTAGCGCGAATTTCTTCCTCAACCTGTCGAGCAGTAAGAGGTTGCCAGCCATCGCCAAGTGGTCTCGACATTGTGATGCGATCTGGTTCAAACCAAGCTCGTTCTGCAATCAAGTTGGTGAGATTGCCCGTAGTTGCACCAGGTATGACAGCTGGGTTGGTGATTTCGTTCATAGAGGTAACGCTACTGGGAGAGGGTTCCGAAAGGGAAGATTTGAGAGTTCAATAATTTAAAAGAACTATTGGTAGCCTTGCGACCATGTCAGATCAGAGCGTTTCCACAGTCATTATTGATGCACCCCTAGCCGAAGTAGAGGCCGCTCTCTTTGCCATTGATGCCTATCCCGATTGGCTTACCTCCATCAAGAAGGTCGATGTCATCGAACGCGATGGCGAAAACCGGATTACGAAAGCGAAATTAGCAATCGACGCCGGGATGATGAAGGACCGCGTGACTCTTGATTACGACTGGTCAGCAGCTCCGTCAATTTTGTCATTTTCTA